>NZ_JAMXRY010000051.1:0-36788 GCF_024124525.1 Halomonas sp. OfavH-34-E
TACCGGCGGCTCGATCCGCCAGCCGGCAGCCTTCTGCGGCATCACCGGGCTCAAGCCGACCTATGGCCGGGTCTCGCGCTACGGCATGATCGCCTACGCCTCGAGCCTCGATCAGGGCGGCCCCATGGCCCGCAGCGCCGAAGACTGCGCCCACCTGCTCAACGTCATCGCCGGCCACGACGTGCGCGACTCCACCAGCGTGGCCCGCGGCGTTCCCGACTACACCGAGGAGCTCAGCGCGCCGCTGTCCGGCCTCAAGATCGGCCTGCCCAAGGAATACTTCGGCGACGGCCTCGATGCCGGCGTCAACCAGGCCATCGGCGAAGCGATCAAGGTCTACGAGTCGCTCGGCGCCAGCGTGCGCGAGGTCAGCCTGCCACACACCGCCTACGCCATCCCGGCCTACTACGTGATCGCGCCGGCGGAGGCCTCCTCCAACCTGTCGCGCTACGACGGCGTGCGCTTCGGCCATCGCTGCGACAGCCCCGAGGACCTCATCGATCTGTACAAGCGCTCCCGCGCGGAGGGCTTCGGCGAGGAGGTCAAGCGACGCATCCTGATCGGCACCCACACCCTGTCCGAAGGCTTCTTCGACGCCTACTACAAGAAGGCCCAGCAGGTTCGCCGACTGATTCGACAGGACTTCCTCGACGCCTTCGAAGAGGTCGATGTGCTGATGGGCCCTGCCGCGCCGACCCCGGCCTTCGACCTGGGCGCCCAGAAGGACCCGGTCTCGATGTACCTGCAGGATATCTACACCATCGCCGTCAACCTGGCGGGCATCCCCGGCATCAGCGTTCCGGCAGGCTTTGCCGGCAAGCGCCCGGTGGGCCTGCAGATCCTCGGCACCCACTTCGCCGAGACCCGTCTGCTCAACGTGGCTCACCAGTTCCAGCAGGCCACCGACTGGCATTTGAAGCGTCCCGAGATGACCGAGGAGAACTCCTGATGCAGTGGGAAACCGTCATTGGTCTCGAGGTGCACGTCCAGCTCGCGACCCGCTCCAAGATCTTTTCCGGCTCCTCCACCGCCTTCGGTGCCGAGCCCAACACCCAGGCCAACGCCGTTGATCTGGGCCTGCCCGGCGTGCTGCCCGTGCTCAACGAGCAGGCGGTGGCGATGGCGTTGAAATTCGGCCTCGGCATCCATGCCGAGATCCCCGAGGTATCGGTGTTCGATCGCAAGAACTACTTCTACGCCGACCTGCCCAAGGGCTACCAGACCAGCCAGATGTACCATCCCATCGTCGGCGCCGGCGAAGTGGAAATCTGCCTGGAGGACGGCGAGAACAAGATCATCCGGGTGCACCACGCCCACCTCGAGGAAGACGCCGGCAAGTCGCTGCACGAAGACTTCCACGGCATGACCGGCATCGACCTGAACCGGGCCGGCACGCCGCTGCTGGAGATCGTCTCCGAGCCGGACATGCGCTCGGCCAAGGAGGCGGCGGCCTACCTCAAGGCGATCCACTCCATCGTCACCTACCTTGGCATCTCCGACGGCAACATGGCCGAAGGCTCGATGCGCTGTGACGTCAACGTCTCGGTCAGACCCAAGGGACAGCAGGAATTCGGCACCCGCGCCGAGATCAAGAACGTCAACTCCTTCCGCTTCGTCGAGCGCGCCATCGCCTACGAGGTCGAGCGTCAGATCGAGCTGATCGAGGACGGCGGCAAGGTGGTGCAGGAAACCCGCCTTTACGACCCCGAGGCCGACGAGACCCGCAGCATGCGGACCAAGGAAGAAGCCAACGACTACCGCTACTTCCCCTGCCCCGACCTGCTGCCGGTGGTGCTCGACTGCGCCTACGTCGAGCACCTGCGCGAGAGTCTTCCCGAGCTGCCCGCCGAGAAGCGCGCGCGCTTCCAGAGCGAGCTGGGACTGTCCGCCTACGACGCCGGGGTGCTGTCGGCCAGCCGCGAGATGGCCGAGTACTTCGAGCAGGTCAAGGACATCTGTGGCGACGCCAAGCAGGCCGCCAACTGGGTCCAGGGCGAGCTATCCGGCGCGCTCAACCGTGACGGACTGGACATCTCCGACAGCCCGGTCAGCGCCGAGCAGCTCGGCGGCCTGGTCAAGCGAGTGATCGACTCGACCATCAACGGCAAGGCCGCCAAGCAGGTGTTCCAGGCGCTGTGGAACGGCGAAGGCGACAGCGCCGACGCCATCATCGAGGCCAAAGGCCTGAAGCAGGTCACCGACACCGGCGCCATCGAGGCCATGGTCGACCAGGTGATCAGCGACAGCCCGGCCCAGGTGGCCCAGTACCGTGACGCCGAGCCCGACAAGCGCGGCAAGATGATCGGCTACTTCGTCGGCCAGGTGATGAAGGCCTCACGCGGCACCGCCAACCCCCAGCAGGTCAACGCCCTGCTCAAGGAAAAGCTCGACGCCCTGTGCTGATGGGCGCTACGGCGACCACCGGCGATGGCAGCGCCATCGCCGGCTTCCACTGGCTTTACCCAAGGAACCCGCGATGTCGGACGATGTCGGTACCCGCCTGAGGGCCCTGCGAAACCTGCGCAACATCTCCCAGCGCGAGCTGGCCAAGCGCTGCGGAGTGACCCATTCCAGCCTGTCGCTGATCGAACAGGGCAAGGTCAGCCCCTCGGTCAGCTCGCTGAAAAAGATCCTCGACGCCATCCCGATGAGCGTCGGCGACTTCTTCACCATGGATCTGGAGAGCAAGAACCAGGTGTTCTACAGCGCCGACGAACTGACCGACATGGGCAGCGGCGACGTGGTGTTCAAGCTGGTGGGCGCCAACCGCGAGTCACGTGCCCTGTCGTTTCTGATCGAGACCTACCCCCCGGGTACCGATACCGGCCGCGAGATGATCACCCACCAGGGCGAGGAAGCCGGGGTGGTGCTCGAGGGCGAGATCGAGATCACCATCGGTGCCGAGACCCGGGTGCTGGGTGCCGGCGAGGCGTACTACTTCGACACCAACGTGCCCCACCGCTTTCGCAACCCCAGCGAGACCCTCTGTCGGCTGGTCAGCTGCACCACCCCAGCGCGAGCCTTCTAGCGGCGAATACCGTGGCGTCGGCTCAAAGGCGCCCTCAAGGCAAGGTCTCCGCAACCCCGGCGCCTACCCAGTGCCTGCCGGCTGGTCAGCTGCACCACCCCGGCGCGAGCCTTCTAGCGAGCGGCGAATACCGTGGCGTCGGCTCAAAGGCACTGCCCGTCCCGAAAACCACAAAAAAGGCCACGCAAGGCGTGGCCAATCAGGGAGTCATCTCCCATCAGTGCGCGTTGATGACATCGGACCGGGAGTCTAGTTCAAGGCGATCCAGACGCTCTTGAGTTCGGTGTATTCGGCCAGCGAGTGGTGCGACTTGTCGCGGCCATTGCCGGACTGCTTGACCCCGCCGAAGGGCACGCTCTGATCCCCACCGGCCCAGTTGTTGACGAATACCTGGCCCGACTGCAGACGACGACTGACCCGCATGATGCGGTCGACGTCCTGACTCCACACCCCGGCGGCCAGCCCATAAACCGAGTCGTTGGCCAGGGCGATGGCCTGCTCTTCGCTGTCGAAGCCGAACACCGACAGCACCGGGCCAAAGATCTCTTCACGCCCGATCGTCATGTCCTCGGTGACACCGTCGAACACCGTCGGCTGGATGAACAGCCCCGGCCCGTCGAGCGCCGCGCCGCCGGCACGCAGCCGTCCGCCTTCTTCCTGCCCCTGGCGAATGAAGTCGAGGATGCGACGGTGCTGGGTCGCATCGACAATCGCTCCCATAAAGCTCGACGGGTCCAGCGGATCCCCCGGCTGCATCGACTCGGCCGCCGCCAGCAGGTGCTCGATGAAGGCCTCGCGCACACTGTTCTCGACCAGCAGCCGCGAACCGGCGATACACACCTCCCCCTGGTTATGGAAGATCGCCTCGGCGGCGTGGTGCGCCACCTGCGCGAGATTCCTGCAGTCGGCGAACACCAGATTGGGGCTCTTGCCACCGCACTCCAGATAGACCCGCTTGAGGTTCGACTGACCGGCGTACTGCATCAGCTGCTTGCCGACCGCGGTGGAGCCGGTGAAGGCCAGGCAGTCGACGTCCATCGACAGCGCCAGCGCCTTGCCCACGGTGTGACCATAGCCCGGCAACACCTGCAGCACGCCGCGTGGCAGGCCGGCCTCCTGGGCCAGGGCAGCCAGCCGCAGCGCCGACAGTGGCGACTTCTCCGACGGTTTGAGGATGACGCTGTTGCCGGCGGCCAGGGCCGGTGCGATCTTCCAGGCGGTCATCATCATCGGGAAGTTCCAGGGCACGATGGACGCCACCACCCCGATCGGCTCGCGCAGCACCAGCGCGAGCGCCTCTTCGCCGGTGGGCGCGACCTCGCCGTAGAGCTTGTCGATGGATTCGGCCTGGTGACGCATCGCGCCGATGGCGCCGGCCATGTCTCCCAGCGCGCTGGTGATCGGCTTGCCCATGTCCAGAGTGTCGAGCAGTGCCAGTTCGTCGCGGTGGGCCTCCATCAGCTCGGCCAGCCGCAGCAGCACCCGCTTGCGCCGGGTCGGCGCCAGGCGCGACCATTCTCCACCATCAAAGGCGCGCCGGGCGCGGGCAACCGCCAACTCGGCATCGGCCTGGTCACAGCTTGCGACCCGCGCCAGCACTTCCCCCGTGGCGGGGTTGATGGTCTCGAAGGTCTCGCCGCTGGCGGCGTCGACGAAGCGATCATCGATATAGGCGCGGGTTTCCAGCCGCGCCGTCAGGGTGTCGGCCAGGGCCTGCCAGCCAGCCTTGTCGAGGGGACGACTCATGCATCAGCCTCCTCGGCGGCGGTGATCTCGACGCCCTGGGCAGTCAGCCGGCGCAGCGTCTCGTCCAGCGCCTCCCGGGCCAGACGCACCAGTTCGTCGATTTCATCGTGGCTGATCACCAGGGGCGGTGAAATGACCATGGTGTCTCCCACCGAGCGCATCACCAGGCCTGTCTCGAAGCAGATATCGCGACACAGGTTGCCCACCGCCAGCGACTTGTCGAAGCGCTTGCCGCTGTCCTTGTCAGCGACGATCTCCAGGGCGCCGATCAGACCCAGCGAGCGCGCCTCGCCGATCAGCGGGTGGGACTCCAGGGACTTCCAGCGCGTCGCCAGGTAAGGCCCCAGATCATCACGCACCCGCTCGACCACGCCTTCGGCCTGCATCAACTCAAGGTTCTTGAGCGCTACCGCGGCGCACACCGGATGCCCCGAGTAGGTGAAGCCGTGGTAGAACTCGCCGCCCTCGTCGATCAGCGTGTCGGCGACACGATCACCGACCAGTACCCCACCGATCGGCAGGTAGCCGGAGGACAGCCCCTTGGCGATCGGCATCAGGTCGGGCTTGAGGTCGTAGTGGACGCTGCCGAACCACTCGCCCAGACGGCCGAAACCACAGATCACCTCGTCGACCACCAGCAGGATCTGGTGGCGCTCGAGCACCTCCTTGATCGCCGGCCAGTAGCTGTCCGGGGGAATGATGGCGCCGCCGGCACCCTGTACCGGCTCGGCGATAAAGGCCGCGACCTTGTCGGACCCCAGCTCCTGGATACGCGCCTCCAGCGCCTCGGCGCAGGCACGACCGAAGTCCTCCGGGGTCTGATCACGCCCTTCGCCGAACCAGTAAGGCTGACGGATGTGGGTGATACCCGGCACACAGGGACCACCCTGTTCATGCATCGGCGCCATGCCGCCCAGACTCATGCCGGCCACGGTGGAGCCGTGATAGCCGTTTTCGCGACCGATGATCCACTGCTTGTCTGGCTGGTCCTTGAGCGCCCAGTAGCGACGCACCATCCGCAGCACGGTGTCGTTGGCCTCGGAGCCGGAACCGGTGAAGAACACCCGGTTCATGTGCGCCGGTGCCAGTCGACACAGGGTCTCGGCAAGCTCCACCGCCGGTGGGTGGGTGGTCTTGAAGAAATTGTTGTAGTACGGCAGCTGGGTGAGCTGCTCGCTGGCGGCGTCCACCAGCTCCTGACGCCCATAGCCGAGGTTGACGCACCAGAGCCCCGCCATGCCATCGAGGATGCGATGCCCATCCGCGTCCTGGATGTAGACCCCCTCGGCGTCAACGATGATACGACTGCCTTCCTCCCCGAGCGCCTTGAAGTCGGTGAAGGGGTGCAGATGGTGTTCGCGATCGAGCTCTTTGAGCCGTGCGGCGCCTGGCGAGGTCATGGCCAAGTCTCCCGATATTGGTGAGTTGCTTTGTTATGGTTTACTCAACATAACCACCCTTCTCATGAAAGCCAAGCCCAGCGCAGCATTTCCTTAGAAAAAAACCATAAGTCACTGATTAATAGTCTACGACCATCGTACAATGTCGATATTTTTTATTTTTAACCACAAAAAAAATTGACAACCAATGGCCAAACGACCAACTTTCATTGACGCCAAACGGCGCTCTCCACACCTTCCAACAACAACCGGGGCCACCATGAAACCACCATGTCCTTCGCCGACGGGCCGGCGAAAAACCCGATGCGTGCCTTTGCTCTTGCTGTCGCTCTTGCTGCTAGCGTCGAGCCTTTCCACCGTCCAGGCAGCACCCCAGCTGAGCGGCCCGGACATCCTGCTCGAAGGGGTCGCGACCGACGTCCAGGCCAGCGGGCTTGATCCCGACCGCCCCTGGCACATCGACGACGGCACTCGCCGCCATCCGCTCGAGGTCGACGCCGACGGGGTCGCGACGCTCAGCCTGACCGTCACCGACGGCCCACGCACCCTGTCGCTTTACGACGCCGCCAACACCCCCGCCGCCACCCTCGAACTCGACCCTGTTCCCGCCTGGCTCTCGCTGCTGCCTGCCCTGACCGCCATCACCCTGGCGCTGGCCTTCCGCCAGGTCATCCTGGCGCTGTTTGCCGGGCTGTTGCTCGGCGGCTGGGTGCTTCACGGCATGAACGCCGGCGCCCTGCTCGGCGCCTTCGGTGACTCGGTCAACGTCCACGTGCTGTCCGCCGCCAGCGACAGCGACCATATGTCGATCGTGCTGTTTTGCCTGCTGATCGGCGGCATGGTCGGCATCATCTCGCGCAACGGCGGCACCCGCGGCATCGCCGAGCGCATCGCGCGAGTGATCCGTGGACGACGCCAGGCGCAGAATTCCACCGCGCTTTTGGGTCTGGCCATCTTCTTCGACGACTACGCCAATGCCCTGATCGTCGGCAACACCATGCGCCATATCACCGACCGCGTGAGGATCTCGCGAGCCAAGCTGGCCTACCTGGTGGACAGTACCGCCGCACCGGTGTCCGCGATCATGCTGGTGACCACCTGGATCGGCTTTCAGGTCGGGCTGATCAGCGAGGCGATGGATGCCATAGAAGACTGGAACGAGTCCGCCTACTCGGTGTTCGTTAACGCCATTCCCTACAACGCCTATCCGATCCTGGCGCTCGCCTTCGTCTTCCTGGTGGCCTGGAGCGGTCGTGACTTCGGCCCCATGCTCACCGCCGAGCGCAAGGCACTGTCCGAGCCCGGCGCCCGCCAGGCAATGAGCAGCCGGGAAGCCATCGTCGAGGAAGCCGACATCCCCACCAAGGAAGGCATTCCGACCCGGGCGCTGAACGCGGTGATACCGATGATCGTGCTGGTGGCGATCACCCTGGGCGGGATCTACGCCACCGGTCTCGCTGCCCTCGGCGGCGGTGACCATCAGCTGCGCGACATCTTCGGCGAGGGCGACTCCTTCAGCGCCATGATGTGGGGTTCGCTGGCGGCCTGCGTGACGGCGGTGATCATGACCCAGGCGCAGCGACTGATGAGCATGACCGAAACCGCCCACTACTGGTTCGAAGGCGTCAAGTCGATGCTGCTGCCGATCACCATCCTGATGATGGCCTGGGCACTGGCGAGCGTGAACGAGGACCTGCACACCAGTGACTTTCTGGTCACGGTGCTGGGCGATAGCCTGTCACCGCAGTGGATGCCGGCGGTGATCTTCGGCCTGGCCGGCTTCACCGCCTTCGCCACCGGTTCGTCATGGGGTGTCATGGGCATCATGATGCCGCTGGTGGTACCGCTGGCCTGGGCCGTACTCGAGCACAATGGCATGGCCGGCACCGCCGAAGGCATGCCGCTGCTGTACGCCTCGGTGGCGGGAGTGCTGGCCGGCGCGGTGTGGGGCGATCATTGCTCGCCGCTGGCCGAGACCACCCTGCTTGCGGCCATGGCCAGCGGCTGTGATCTGATCGACCACGTCAGGACGCAGCTTCCCTACGCCATGCTGGTCGGCATCGTGGCGCTGCTGTTCGGCGCACTCGGCACCGGTTTCGGCCTGCCCTGGTGGCTGGGCCTGGCGGGAGGCGTCGCCACCCTGACCGCGGTGCTGTTCACCCTGGGCCAGCGCGCGACCGCGGCAACGAAGGTAGCGACGGCCAGCGACGCCAGCGCCTGAGCGCCTGAGCGCCTTCGGGCGCTGGCGAGCCAGCGCCCGCTCCGTCCAGCGTGACGACTTCCACTACCTCTACCTCACAACGACAGCGCCGCCCTCCTGGGGCGGCGCTTTCGTTGGGACGACTTCAGGTGTTGTGACGACTTCAAGTGTTGTGACGACGTTGCGAAAGGGTGCCAGCACGACGTGGTGACCCTGTGACTACGGCACCGCTGTCATCTGCTAAGCGATAGGTCGCCAGGAGGCCTGGGTCGATGACCCCGTCGCAGGCTTACTCCTGCTCTTTCATCATCTCCTGACGTTTTTCGGTGGCGGCCGCACTGCCTTCGAGCAGTTCGGCGTTGTAGCCATCCATCTTGCCCTCGGCATTGCCCGGGTCCGAAGTGCCCTCGAGCATTTCCTGACGCTTCTCGGTAGCCGCGGCGGACCCTTCCAGCAAGGCCTCGTTGGTCTGATCCATCATGCCTTCACCGGGCTGAGAAGTGGCCGCCTGCTCTTCCATTTCCTGGCGATGCTCATCCTGGGCACTAGACTCCGCCAGGGCCGTCGCCGCGCCCAGAGACAGCAGCGAACCCGCAAGCACCAGCATGAAAGACGAACGCTTGATCACCATGGTCTTCTCCTTCGATTCCTTGAGAGGGGGCATCCAACTGCGAGCATCAGGGGCGATCCTCACCGTTTGAGCATAGAAGGATCTCTATGCCTGTCGAGGCAGCGGACAGCTTTTCCCCACCGACAGTGGTAAGTCGGCACAGTATTCATCGAAGCAGGCAGAACTCAGCGTCAAACACACCGCCTGGCTGACGTCATTGACCAACTCGGCACGACGCCGACGCCGACGCCCAGGACATTAGGCGCTGTCCGAATAGTCGACGAGCGAAGGTTAGACAAGGCAAAAATCGGTGAGAAAGCGCAGTTTACGGGGTGTAAATGAGCATTTTGATCCGATTTTTAACGCCGTATTACCGAGTGCAGGCACTTTTCAGACAAGCCCTAGTGCGTCGCACAGGCAGCAGCAAAGCCCTTGAAGATGGCGTCATATAGCGGATGGGACTGGGGCTCCCACTCCGGATGCCACTGTACCGCCAGGGTGAACCCCGGCGCGTCAGCCACCGAGATGGCCTCCACCAGCCCGTCCGGCGCCAGCGCCTCGACGCGCAGCCCCTCACCAAGTCGATCGACACCCTGCTGGTGCAGCGAGTTGACCCGCGCACTGGCCTCGGGGTAAAGCGCGGCCAGACGGCCGCCGGGCTGAATCTCGAGGTCGTGTACCGGCGCATACTGCTCGGCCTTTTCACCCTCCGGCTCGCGGTGATCCAGCCGCCCCGGCACCCGCTGCACCGCCTGGTGCAGGCTGCCGCCGAAGGCCACGTTGAGCTCCTGAAATCCCCGGCAGATGCCCAGGAGCGGCAATTGCTGCTCCAGCGCCAGCGGCACCCAGCTCATGGCGGCGGCGTCGCGATCCACGTCGTCCCGGGTATTCTCCGGTTCGCGTTCAGCACCGTAGCGCTCGGGCAGTACGTTGGTGTAGCTGCCGGTCAGCACCAGTCCATCGAGGCGCGCCAGCAGCGCCCGGGCATCTTCCTGGCCCTGCCCTTGCCACACCGGCAGCATGATCGGTTCAAGACCGTAGTCACGCAGGGCGCGCAGATACTTGTCGGTCACCATGTGGGCCGGGTGACCCTCGACCTCTCGACGGCAGGCGATGACGCCAACCAGCGGACGATTGTTCATCGAACTCCTCGCAGCTCTATCCGTTGTTATGGTTTCCTCAACATACCTTGGTCGGATTTTCTTGCCAAGCCCGACGCGGAAAATCTTGACAGAAAGACTAACAACAATCTGTTTTTATTGACTTTTATAAAACTAAAGACCGCCCGACTCCTCGACATGCCCCTCACCTCTACGCGTAAATAATTTGACACCATGGCCCGGTCAGCGAAACACTAGCCACATCACAACGAACCAACAAAAGGTGACAGCATGGGCACCCCCAGCGTCGACGAAGCTCGCGACTTTCTGGCCCGACATCCCGAGGTCGACAGCGTAGACCTGCTGATCAGCGACATGAACGGCGTGCTGCGCGGCAAGCGCATCCCCCGCGACAACCTCGAAAAGGCCTACGCAAGCGGCATCCAGCTCCCCGGCTCGGTGTTCGCCCTCGACATCACCGGCAATACCGTCGAGGAAACCGGGCTGGGACTCGACATCGGCGATCGCGATCAGGTCTGCCGTCCCATTCCCGGCACCCTGATGGTCACGCCCTGGCAGCGCAAGGGACGCCAGGCGCAACTGCTGATGAACATGCGCGACGACCAGGACGGCCCCTTCTTCGCCGATCCCCGCAACGTGCTGGCGCGCCAGGTCGAGCGACTGGCCGAGCGCGGCCTCAAGGCGGTGGTCGCGCTGGAGCTCGAATTCTATCTGGTCGATCGCCAACGCGACGAGATGGGTATGGCCCGGCCCTGCCGTTCCCCGGCCAGCGGCGAGCGGGCGAGCGATAGCCAGCTATATTCGATCAACGAACTCGACGAGTACGCCGACTTCCTCGAGGAGGTGCACGCCGCCGCCCAGCTACAGCAACTGCCGCTGGACACCGCGCTCAAGGAGTGCGCCCCAGGGCAGTTCGAGATCAACCTGATCCACGGCGATGACGTGATGAAGGCCTGCGACAGCGCGGTGCTGCTCAAGCGCCTGATCAAGGGCGTGGCACTGCGCCACGGCTTCGAGGCCACCTTCATGGCCAAGCTCTACGGCGGCGAGGCCGGCAACGGCATGCACGTCCACATGAGCCTGATCGACGAAAGCGGCGACAATGTCTTCGCCGACAGCGATGGCGACCCGCTGGGGACCCCTGCCTTGCGTCATGCCATCGGTGGCCTGATGGAGCTGATGCCTGCTTCGATGGCGCTGTTCGCGCCCAATCTGAACTCCTTCCGACGTTTTCAGCCCGGCCTCTATGTGCCGATGACGCCGACCTGGGGCTACGATAACCGCTCGGTGGCACTGCGGATCCCCTCTGGAGCCAACGCCGCCCGCCGGGTAGAACATCGAGTAGCCGGAGCCGATGCCAACCCCTATCTGCTGCTGGCCACCCTGCTGGCCTCGGTCTGTCACGGTCTGGATACCGCTGTCTCGCCGGGGGAGTCCGTCACTGGTAACGCCTACCGCCAGTACGAGCCCACCCTGACCAACAGCTGGTCAAAGGCCCTCGACCTGCTGGAGCACAGCGAACCGCTCGGAGAAGCCTTCGGCCAGGCGTTTCTCAAGGTGTTTCTGGCCAACCGTCGCGCCGAGCGCGAACTGGCCATGCAAAGCGTCAGTCGCCTGGAGTACGACTGGTACCTGCGCCACGTCTGAGCGCGGGAAATCACAACGCTATCGCCCCGGACTCCCGTACCGGGCAGGGACGCCCTGTGCGCTCGCCCGGCACGAACGCAAGACCTCAACAACCCGATATAACTCACAGCAATCACGGGTACCTCCCTCATGACAACCACAACGCCCCTTGTCATCGATCCAGGCCTCGCACTGGAGGTGACGCCATGACCCAGACCAACGCACCGTCCACCCATCCCTTCGCCCCCGGCAAGCCCAGCCAGAAGGGCAAGGGTCGCACCTTTGCCATGGTCGCAGGACTTATTGCCCTGGTGGCCGGCCTGACCTTCCACCACGAAGCCGGCACCCCCTTCGGCTGGATCAGCCTGGTGCCTTCGCTGATCGTGCTGGTGGTGGCGATTGCCACCCACAGGACCCTGGAGGCCCTGGCCATCGGCGCGCTGTCCGGGCTTATCCTGATCGAGCCGAGCGACTATATCGGTGCCCTGGCCGACGTCTCGCTGTCGGTCATGATGAACGAGACCATCGCCTGGCTGATCCTGGTATGCGGCCTGATGGGTGGCTTTATCGCCATGCTCGAGAAGTCCGGCTGCACCCTGAGCTTCAGCCACTTCATGAGTCGCCTGGTCAAGACCCGCCGTCAGTCACTGCTGTGCACTGCGGTACTGGGACTGTTGATCTTCATCGACGACTACCTCAATGCGCTGGCGACCTCGGCGGCGATGAAGCGGTTGACCGACCGTTTCGGCGTATCGCGGGAAAAGCTTGCCTATATCGTCGACTCCACCGCCGCCCCAATCTGCGTACTGGTGCCGATCTCGACCTGGGCGGTGTACTTTGCCGAACTGCTGGAAACCAACGGCGCCACCGATGGCCCCGGCATGTGGCTGTACATCCAGTCGATTCCCTACATGCTGTATGGCTGGGTCGCCATGGGCCTGGTCTTTCTGGTGGCCATGAGCATCGTGCCGGACCTTGGCCCGATGAAGGCCGCCGAGGCCCGCGCCCGCGCCGGCCAGACGATTCCCGACGGCGCCCCGGATGAGCCGCTTGGCGACGACACCCCGCGTGGCAACCCCTGGCTTGGCCTGTTCAACTTCGTCGCCCCGATGGCGGTGCTGATCGGCGCCAGCGCCTACTTCGAGATCGACCTGCTCAAGGGCGTCATCGCCGCCACCCTGTTCACCATCGTGCTGTTTCTGGTGCAGCGCCTGTCCACCTTCTCGAGCCTGATGGACTCGATCATGGACGGCTTTCGCACCATGATGCTGCCGCTGGCCATCGTCGCCGTTGGCTTCGTGCTCAAGGAGGTCAACGACCAGCTCGGCATGACCCAGTTCATGATCGACGCCCTGGCGCCCTACATCACCCCGGCGCTGCTGCCGGCCATCGTCTTCGTGTCCATGGCGGTGGTGGTGTTCGCCACCGGATCGTCCTGGGGCGTGTTCGTGATCTCGATCCCCATCGTGATCCCGATGGCCGCCCATATGGAGGTGTCGATGCCACTGGTGGTGGGCGCCCTGCTGTCCGCCTCGAGCTTCGGCAGCCACGCCTGCTTCTTCTCGGACTCCTCGGTACTGTCATCTCAGGGCAGCGGCGTCCTGCCGATGCAGCACGCCCTGACCCAGCTGCCCTACACCCTGATCGGGGCAACCGTCACCAGCCTCGGCTTCGTGGCGCTGGGCTACGCGCTGGTGTAACGAAACCGGGAGCGCAATGCGCTCCCGGTTTTCGTATCGCGACACACGCCTAGATCGAAGAAAGACCGTACTTGTCGAGTAGCTCCACCAGCATCCTGCCGCTATTTACCCGGTGCTCCCGGTGATGGTCCCTGGCGGCGATGACGTCACCATTCTGAATGGCCTGGACAACGGCCCGATGGTCGTTGTTCGATGACGTCGGCCGTGGCCGTAGTCCCAGGGTCAACATGCGCACACGGTGGGACTGATCCCAATAGGTGTTGACGATAGTGGCGATGCGGCGATTGCCGCACAACTCCACCAGCAGCAGATGGAATCGCTCGTCCGCCGCTGCCCACCGGGTCAGGTCGTCATCGGCCAGGGCATCGTCCATTTCATCCACCGCATCCATCAACTGGCCGAGCTCTTCGTCGGACAATCCACGTCGTGCCAGCAACTCGACCGCCTGGGTCTCGAGCGCCGTCAACACATCGTATATCTCGACCATATCCTCGGCCGACACCGGCAACACTCGCATACCGTGGCGCGGCCTGATTTCCACCAGCCCTTCATTGGCCAGCCGAATCATTGCCTCTCGCACGGGCGTCCGGCTCATGTCGAGCAGTTCCGCCAACTCCTTCTCGAGGCGGAAGGATCCCGAGGAAAACTCGTTGTCGAGTATCCGACGCTTTATCTCGTAGTACGCCTTTTCCGGCAGCGACAGCTTGTCCCCCGGAGGCCCCTCGCCCCTGCTCGCCGGCACGGATCGAGAAGACGTGTCTCTTGAGTTCATCGCTGCAAATCCTCAGCTTCCACAGACGTCACTGGACACACGAAGCCGCCTGCCTTCTCTGGCAGAGGTGTAGACAGCCTCTTCGATGTTCATGTTGGCGAGATAGTCAGACGCGGTATTTGCCAACCTCGACCGCCCCATCAGGCCGTCCACCACATGGCGGCTGAACCGATACACGCAGTCCCCGCCAAAACCGTGATCCACCCACTCATAGTCGATATCCTGCCACAGATTCTCCCCGTGCCTTCTGTAACCCAGGGTGCCATCGCCTCTCAGCACCAGCACACCCTCGCTTCCTTCGATGGTCATTTCGCCCATGGTCAGCCGCCGGTTTTCGGCGCAATGATCGGACAGGCGGTTGCCATCCAGAACGGCGCGAACCCCACCGGCACACTCCATGATGACATGCCCCGCATCCTCACCGGCGATAGCAGGGTTGAGGCGCCTCAGTTCGGCATAGACAGCGGACACCTCGCCGAAGAGATAGCGAAAAGTGTCGATCCAATGTATCCCGGTCTCGTGGATCAGAAACCGCTCCATCTTCTGAAAGTACGGCTGCCTCTCCAGATAGGCCTCCGGCCCCTGTCCATCTCCCGGGCGCAGCCGAAACGTCGCCTGATAGATCTGTCCCAGCCTGCCCGCGGCGATCTGCCGCTGGAGCTCCTCGTACCAGGGCTGAAACCGGACGTTTTCATGAACGATCAGCTCAATCCCGGCTTGCTCGGCCAGGGCGGCGGCTTGGCGCGCCTCCTCCAGGCTTTTGCAGAACGGCTTCTGGCAGATCACGTTCACCCCGCGCTCCGCCGCCAGGCGGATCAAGGCCAGGTGTGAAGAGGGCGGCGTGATGATATCCAGCACGTCGGCGCGCGCTTCCTCCAGCATCGCCAGGACATCCGAGTAGACCTCCCAGCCCCCATGACGCTTGGCCACCTCCCGAGCACGTGAGGTGTCTTGATCACACACGCCCACCACCTGAACCTCGGAGATGCGTGACCAGGCGTCATATTGAAACTGGCTGAAGTATCCGGCGCCAACCGCTGCGACCCTTAGCTTTTCCATCAACAACCTACCTCCTGCGACCTGCCATTGTGAGCGGCGCACCACCCAACCATCAAAAGCTACTGGATCGGAAGCTCGACCAACTGGGCCATGACTGCCTCGAACACCGCGGTCGTACCGGCATCCCCGCCCAGCTCGCAGGTCACCAGGGTGCCAGTGGCAAAGGCAGCGTCCACGGCTTCTCGCAGCAACTTGCCTGCCTTCAGCGCCGGCTCACAGTCGTGCTTCTCTCCCAGCCACTCCAGCATCATCACACCGGACAGCACCATGGCCGTTGGATTGGCGAGGCCCTTGCCAGCGATATCCGGCGCACTGCCATGGCATGGCTGAAAGACCGCGTGATCATCGCCGATGTCCGCGGAAGGCGCGTAACCCATGCCACCGATCAGACCGGCGCCCAGGTCGGACAGTATGTCGCCGAACATGTTCTCGGTGACCATCACGTCGAGATCCCAGGGCCTGGTGACCATGTTGAGCGCCGCCGCGTCCACGTACATGTGGTCGCAGTCGAGCTGCGGATGCGCCTCGGCCCGCTCGTCGAAGATCTTGCGGAAGAAGGCAAAGGACTTGAACACATTGGCCTTGTCGACACAGGTCACCCTGCCCTTCCCCCCCTGGGCCTGGCGGCTTTGGCCCAGCGCCAGGGTGAAGTCGAACAGTCGCTGACTCACATCCCGGGTGATGACCAGGGTATCGCGCGCTTCCTCGTCTCCCTTGATCTCGCCCCTGCCGTGAGACGCAAACAGGCCCTCGGTGGATTCCCGCACGATCACGAAGTCGAGTTCGTGGGCGCTGGGGTTATTGAGCATCGGCTGAAGCCCGGCGATGGTGCGCACCGGCCTGACCCCGGCGTACAGGCCGAAACGGAAGCGGAAGTCGATCTGTGGCGAGATCTCGGTGCCATCCGGATAGCGAACGTCCGGCAGCCCCATGGCACCCAGCAGGATCGCATCGGCTTCATCGGCACGCTTCAACGAGGCCTCGGGAAGCGACTCCCCTGTATCCCTGAAGTGGGCGGCACCGGCAGGCAGCTCCTCGAAGCTCGCCGATACGCCCCCGACCCGCGCCATGGCTGCCTCCAGCAGCGTGACGCACGGCTTCATGATTTCCTGGCCAATGCCGTCACCGGGAAAGACAGCGATGGAAAAGTGGGTCTTGTTGGTCATTTGACAGCCTCTCGCTATTGTTGGTTGTTACTTGAAGAAGTCAGGCATCGGCGCCGGCGAGTGCCGAACGCAATCGGGTCAAGGGAGCACGCCAATGTATCGGCGCCACGCCGCGCACTGGCGCCTGAAACGAGGCAAGGCGGTCCCCCAGCAGGCAGCCAAGGTAAGCCCGATCGAGGTCGCTGCCGCCAAATGCCAGGCTCGATACGTGACCGAGTCGACGACTGACGACGCCATCCAGGTGAGGGCGACCCATCCGACCGGCGTCAAACGCCTCCTCCACTTGCTTGAGATAGGCCTCGTCGCTGTCTTCCAGCACGACACTCTGCTCCCCGGTCGGCGAGACCCGGATGACCCGATTGCTGACGATACTGGTGATCCAGGCCCCGCCTTCGACATCGAAGGTCACACCATCGGGGAAGGTGCCAGGGCCGAACTCACAGACGGTCTGGCGCTCGCCGAGTCGTCCCTTTTCCTCCACGGAAAAACGGCTCAGCCGGCGGGCAAAGGTTTCATTGACGTAGAGCCACCGGCCATCGGGGTGCAGGGCGCACTCGTTGGTGTAACCCAGGCCATCGGCGACGATTCTGGCGTCACTGCCATCGGCGTTGGCCAGAGCAATAAAACCGTCGGCCACCGCCGCGCTGTATCCCTTGGCGCGGGGCTGCTGACGGGTACTGACGGTGATCCAGAGGCGACCGGCGCCGTCTCGATGAACGAAGTTGGTGGGAGGCAGGGCGACACCGTCGATCTCGGTCACCAATGGCTCCAGGGCGCCGTCGACGTGCAGCCGAAAGACGCCCCCCTGGTCTTCGCCCAGATGGGTCGCGATCACACCGCCGTCGTCTTCCAGAGCAATACCGTTGGGACGAAGCTGGAAGCCCTGCTGGTTCGACAGGATGCGAAGGGCCGGCGCGCGATCTGCATGGCGGAAGATCGCCACGCCACCGCTGTCGGTCCAGTCTGCGGTCATCAGCAGGCCACTCGAATGTGTCAGCACGCATTCGGGCCGACTCAAGTCGCCACCGCTATAGTCCAGCGCTTCGAGTTCGATCATGTTGTTCCTGGGTCTCGTTGTTCTGTTCTTGCGTTGGTCAGTCTTCTTGTTGTTCCGGGATTTCGATGTTCCGAGGGACTGTTTCCGTGGCCCTTTCACCAGCGTTTGACGACCAACTCGTTAACGTATACATTAACACATGCACAAAGCCGGTCAAGACCAGACCGCGTCAGCCACCCGGGCGACCGGCACAACAACAAGCGACGAGGAAGCCAAATGAAACGTCATGTCACGCCAGCAATCGCCCTGCTCATGGGTCTCTCCTTTCACGCAGCCGCCGCGGACTACCCCGAACGCGACATCACCAATGTGGTCGTGTGGTCGGCCGGCGGCGGCACCGATGTCGCAAACCGGGTCGTCAGTGCAGAAATGAATGCCTTCCTTCCAAGGCGCATCAACGTGGTCAACAAACCGGGCGGTGTCGCCGGCTCCATCGGCATGAGCCATGTCAGCAACCAGCCTGCCGACGGCTATACGTTGGCAGGTCTGTCCGAATCCAATGTCGCCGCGGCGGTCCAGGGCGGCTGGGAAAATACCTTCGACAGCTGGTACCCCTTCATCATCGGGGGATCGCCGGACCTGATCTCCGTGGGCAGCAATTCGTCCTATACCACCCTGGAAGAACTGGTGGAGGCGGCCTCCAGCGGCGACGTCACCATCAAGGCAGCCGCGGGGGGCTCGGGCTCCGTTCATCACCTCAATCTGCTCGCCTTCGAGAAAGGCACGGGGGCAGATCTCAACTTCATTCCCTACCCGGGTTCCGCGCCGGGCCAGAACGCCGCCATCACGGGTGAAGTCAGCGTGGTCATCACCTCTCTTGCCGAGCAGCAGCAACTGATTGCGGCCAATCGACTTCGGCCCCTGGCGGTGTTGACCGATAGCCCGGTCGACATCGAGGGAACCGGTGAAATCCCCTCTGCCTTCGACAGCTATCCGCAGTTGAAGGAATATCTGCCTATTCGACAGACCATCGGTTTTGCCGTCCGCGACGATGCCCCGGAGGAGGTCAAGGAGACCCTTGAACAGGCGTTCGAGCAGGCACTGGAAACCGACGCGGTAAAACAGTGGGCAGAGGACAACTACTTCCAGTTGTCCGGCAAGACGGGAGAAGAAGCCTCGGAGGAATTCTCTCGGCTCGAGTCCCTCTTCTCATGGACGCTGTATGACCTGGAGTCTGCTTCCATCAATCCGGAGGAATTGAATATTCCAAGGCCCTGATCTCGACTTCTTCGTTCCCGATAACCGAAGGCCCGGAGGCAATCGTTGCCTCCGGGCATTTTCCGGGCCACGTCAATACCTCGTAGAACATCAGGTTCACTGGACACATCATGGTTGACAGCAAACAGCTCCCTGAACCCGAGAATCAGGCAGGCGCCGCTTTCTCGGGGAACGACGAACTCATCCAGCGGCGACGCCGCGATTTCTTCACGAGCCTGGCACTGCTGCTGCTGGCATTCGCCATGCTCGCAAAATCCCTCACCTTCCCCATGACCGACAGCTACGGCGGTGTCACCAACGCCTGGTACGTTTCCCCCGCGCTGTTCCCCCTGTCGATCGCCGTCACCCTGGGGTTGGTGTCGCTGCTGTTGCTGCGACGCGCCATCCTCGATGGCGGCGCCAGACGTAGAGAGAGCGCCTCGAAGGGCCGATCGAAGGCGTCCTTTCCAGCATCTGCTTCCTGTCGTGTGGCCGTGATCATGGCCTTTATCGGTCTGTACGTTTACTCGTTCGTTCCCAGCGTCGATTTTGCACTGGCCAGCGCCCTCTTCCTCTTTCTCTTCATCACACCTTTCTATATCGAAAAGGTGGCTCTCATTCCCCTGACACTGGTCGGCGCCGTCATCGCTTGCGTGCTCATTACACTACTGAGCCATCGGCCAACATCTCAGCAGTACGCCCTGGATCTGGTAGCTATCGCCACGCTTCTGACAGTCGCCACCATCGCCTGGTGGTTGCTGCGCCATGCGCCTAGCGAATGCAGGAAACTGCGCACCGTCGTGCTGGTCAGCATTGGCGTTCCCCTGGTGCTGGTACCGATCTTCCGTTTCTTCCTGCTGGTACCACTCCCGGTGGAAGGTCTGGTGATAGACACCATGCAAGCCCTCGTAAGCCAGCTGACGGCCCAAGGTTAAGGAGACACTCGCATGGACTTTATCGCGCAGCTTTCGGTATTCGCGCACGCCATCTGGCAGATCCTTACCAACCCCGCGATGGTGGCGCTACTGCTGGGGTCGAGCTTCCTGGGTATCATCTTCGGGGCGCTTCCCGGCCTGACCGCGACGCTCGGGGTCGCCCTGCTGACCACGCTGACCTATTCGATGGACCTTCAGACGGCACTGATCTCGCTGATCGCCATGTACGTAGGGGCGGTCTACGGTGGGTCCTACCCGGCCATTCTCATCAATATCCCCGGCACCGCGGCAGGCGCCGCCACCGCCATGGACGGCTACCCCATGGCCCAACGGGGGGAAGGCGGCAAGGCGCTCGGCATGACCACCACCGCGTCCTTTATCGGCACCCTGATCGGCATGGTCGCGCTGATCGCCCTGGCACCGCTGATCTCCGAGGCTGCACTGCAGTTCACGTCCTATGAATTCTTTCTTCTGGCGCTCTTCGGCATCATCATCAGCGGCACCCTGACGAGCAAGGACCTGGTCTACAAGGGATGGATCGCCGGACTGCTGGGCCTTGCGCTATCGACGATCGGTCGCGACCAGCTTCAGTTCTTCCCCAGGTTCACCTTCGGCCTGCCGGAGCTGGACGGTGGCATCGAGGTCGTTCCGGTGTTGATCGGCGCCTTTGCGATCCCGCAGATCATTCGCACCCTGCGCGACAGGGTAGCCCTCGGCAGTCCCCAGCCCGTCAAGCGCGTGCTGCCCGAATTCCGTGCGGTCTTCCGCAATCTGCGCCACGTCATCCGCTCGGCGTTCATCGGCGTGGGTATCGGTGCCGTCCCCGGCGTCGGCGAGGATATCGCCGGCTGGGTGTCCTACGGCACCGCCCAGAACTCCTCTGCCCACCCTGAACGCTTCGGCAAGGGCGAACCTGCCGGCCTGGTCTCGTCGGAAACGGCCAACAATGCCTGTATTGGTGGTGCGCTCATTCCTCTGACGACCCTCGGCATTCCAGGTAGCCCGCCGGCGGTGATGCTGCTTGGCGCGTTGATGCTGCACGGCCTGAACCCGGGTCCGATGATCGCCATCACCCAGCCCAACTTCCTGGTCGAGCTCACCGCCATCATCGCCCTCGCCTCCCTGGCCATGTGGATCAACGGCATGTTTCTGGCCAAGCACGTCATCAAGGTGCTGCGGGTACCCTCGTCGATCTTTCTGCCGATTGTCGCGGTGCTGTCGGTTATCGGGTCCTACGCGCTGGGCCTCAGCCTGCTGAATCTCTACCTGATGGTGCCGATCGGCATCGCCGCCTACGTCCTGGGAGAGATGGACTATCCGATTTCGCCGTTGGTCATCGGCGTCATTCTGGGCCCGATGGCGGATGAAAACCTTCGCCGCGCCCTGATGGTGTCCGAGGGCAGCCTGCTGGGATTCTTCGAACGACCGGTGTCGCTACTGCTGATCGCCGTGATCGTGCTGACCATCGCGTCTCAGATCCCGGCCTGGAAGCGCTATCGCAGCCGCCTGTGGAAGAAATTCAGAGGGCGTGCGCTAGCTGACAAGCCAGCGCATGGCGCCGACGACCCTCAGTAGCGTCACATCGACAAGGAGACGGGTGTCGGCACCGAGCAGCCGACACCAACGCGCATCCACCCCACTCTCATCAGTCACCGCCCTCATCCACCCCAGTCAGGAGACATTCAGCGTGCACGCCGTCATTGTCCGTTTTACCCCGCAGCAAGGGTGTGCCGATCGCCTCGAGGCACTACTGCTGCGCCAAGCCTCGGATAGCCTGGAAAAGGAACGTCACTGCCAGCGCTTCGATGTGGTTCGACTACGGAACGAGAACACCTTCGTCCTCTACGAGCTCTACCGCGACGAAGACGCCTTCAGATGGCATCTGGACACCGACCACTTTCATGCCTTCGATCAGAAGAGCGCACCGCTGGTGGCGGAGAAGAAGGTCCTTCAAGGAGACCTGCGCCAGGCTTGACGCAACCTAGGCGCTGTCCGAAAAGTCGACGAGCGAAGGTTAGACAAGGCAAAAATCGGTGAGAAAGCGCAGTTTACGGGGTGTAAATGAGCATTTTGATCCGATTTTTAACGCCGTATTACCGAGCGCAGGCACTTTTCAGACAAGCCCTAGATCTGCGAGCACACCAACGCTACAGCCACCCCATGGCCTGCATCGCCTGATTGGCAGGCACCAGCACGTAGCGTACGCACACAAACCCCACCAGGCTGAGTGCTAGGGTATAGGGTGCGGCCATCCACACCATGCGGCCGTAGGAAAGGCGAATCAGCGGTGCCACCGCCGAGGTCAGCAGAAACAGGAAGGCAGCCTGGCCATTGGGCATCGCCACCGACGGCAGGTTGGTGCCGCAGGCCACCGCCACGGCCAGCAGGTCGAACTGCTCGGCGCCGATGCGCGCAGCGCTTAAGGCCGAGTGGATTTCGCTGATGTAGACGGTGCCGACGAAGACGTTGTCCGAGACCATCGACAGCAGACCATTGGTCACGTACACCAGGCCCAGCTGCTCACTGCCTTGGCGTGACAGCACCAGCTCGATCACCGGTGCAAACAGATCCTGCTCGATGATCACCGCCACCACCGCGAAGAACACCACCAGCAAGGCGGTGAAGGGCAAGGCTTCCTCGAAGGCCTTGCCAAGGGCGTGCTCCTCGGTGACGCCGAGAAAGGCGCTTGCCAACACAATGACGGCAAGCCCGATCAGCCCCACCGACGCCTCGTGGCGAGCCAGTGCCACCACCAGCCAGACCAGCACCGCCGCCTGCACCCATAGCCTGGCCACCTCGATCAGCGACTGGCCTGCCCGCTCCTGGCGATCGTGCTCGACCAGGATGGCGCGTACCTTGGCCGGTAGACGCTGGCCGTAACCGAAGCAGCGCAGGCTTTCCACCAGCAGGCAGGTGGCAAGGCCTGCCACCAGCACCGGCAGAGTGACAGGCGCCATGCGCAGCACAAATTCGCCAAAGCCCCAGCCAGCCTGCTCGGCGATAATCAGGTTCTGGGGCTCACCGACCATGGTCGTGACACCGCCAAGCGCGGTCCCCATGGCGGCGTGGAGCAGCAACGAGCGCAGAAAGCGACGATAGTCGATCAGGTCCTGGTGGCTGACCTCGGGGAGCCCGCTATCATCGCTGTGGTCATGATCGTCGTGCTGCCCCTTCATCGACGCCACCCGATGATAGATGGCGTAGAAACCCACCGTCACGCTGATCACCACCGCGATCACCGTCAAGGCGTCCAGAAAGGCGGAGAGCGCTGCCGTCGTCACGCAGAAGCACAGCGACAGCAGACGCTTGGACGTGACGCCGATCAGCAGGCGTGTGAACGCCTTGAGCAACAGCTGCTTCATGAAGGTGATGCCCGCCACCATGAACACCAGCAACAGCAGGACGTCCAGGTTGAGCGCCACCTCGTGCATCACACTGTCGGGGCCGGTCATGCCGATGGCCACCGCTTCCAGTGCCAGCAGCCCACCAGGCTGCAGCGGATAGCACTTCAGCGCCATGGTCAGGGTGAAGATGAATTCGACCAGCAACAGCCATCCCGCAACGAATCCCCCAGACCAGGCATAGACCAGGGGATTGATCAGCAGGCAGATCAGGATGGCGGTCTTGTACCAGTCCGGCGAGGGACCGATAAAGTTGCGAAAGAAGGCCTGGGGCAGCGTCGTCACCATCGACCGGCTCCTTGTCGATACGGCGGCGTTTCAGTATGCCGGCGAAAAGCGGCGCAATCCGCGTGACTGCGTCAACAAACCGCCCTGAACCAACGGAGTATCGGCTTGTCACGCCTACCACGCCGGGCTAGCGTGAAAGACGCCACCACACCGATGAGGAATCGCCTGTGAAATGGGCTCGCACCAGCCGTGACAAGATGCACCATCACGCCGATACCATCGGCAACCTGCTCGTGGAAGGCTTTCACTACCTGGGACTCTTCGTCATCGGCGGGATGATCGCCTGGGCCTCGGTGGTCGCCTTCCTCGACATGCTGACCAGTGGCCACGCCAGCGTCGACGACATCCTGCTGCTGTTCATCTATCTTGAGCTGGGCGCCATGGTGGGCATCTACTTCAAGACCAATCACCTGCCGATTCGCTTCCTGTTGTACGTCGCCATCACCGCCCTGACCCGCTACCTGATCGGTGACATTTCCCACCACCCCAAGCCCGACGCCGGTCTCTTGTACCTGTGCGGCGGCATCTTCCTGCTGGCCCTGTCCGTGCTGGCGGTGCGCTTCGCCTCCTACAAGTACCCCTCCAGCAAGCCCATCGACGCCCTCGGCAAGGTGGTCAACAAGACCAACAGCGATCTGTAGGGCGCCCGGGACCAGCGCCCCTGCCCTCGCCCACGTTCACGTTCACGTTCACGTTCAGGTTCACAACTACAGCGACGACAACAGCCCCCGCCAGCCAGCATCGAAAGATACCGGTTGGCGCGGGCTGGGTGTTTACGCGAAGGCTGAAGACCGGAACCAGGTTCCCGTCAGGACTCTATAAGGGCTCTATCAGGGCTCTCTCAGGACTTGTCGGGGGTACCCCGGACCACGTCCCACTGGGGCTGACCCTGCTCGATCAGCACACGCTCGCCGTCGGGGGCCTGCTCCAGACGCGCCACCTGACGCACGCCGTCATACTCCCAGGCCACGTCGTAGCCCAGGGTCTTTTCACGGGTGTCGTTGACGGTGTGGCACCGCTGTTCGGTGGTGGTATAGGTCTGGCCGGCCTCGACCCGACGCTGCACTTCGCGTCCGGCGAAGCCACCGCCGATGGCACCGGCCACGGTGGCGATCTTGCGGCCGCTGCCACCGCCGATCTGGTTGCCCACCAGGCCACCGACCACCGCACCGGCAGCGCTGCCCAGAATGCTGTGCGGGTCCCGGGTCGGCGCCTGGCGTGTCACCTGAACGTTCTCGCAGACCTCTCGCGGCGTGGAGACGGTCTCGGTGACCGGCGTGACGGCGGTAATATCGGCGAACTGCGGCCCCTGGGGCGCCTGCTGCACCTGCCAGGCGCCAAATGCCAGGCCACCAAGGCCAAAGACCGCGAGGGTGGAACCGACGATGATCGACTTGCTCATGCTGTTCTCCTTGCTCCGCCAGAGCGCTCGCTTAGCGTGCGAGAGGCGCCACGGCAGATGTCTTGGCGATGCGATGACACTATCCTAGCCGTTATCGAACAGCGTTCGAAGAACCATGGAGCCACTTGCAAGTTGTTTGTGAGGCTGTCGCAACTCACCGACAAAGGTGCCCCCGATCGGCGACGACGGGCGCTGCTGCCCTCGCCTCTTATGCCATTGCCCCCCCTGCCCACACATCACAACGCCTCGCTGCCGGAGGCAGCGAGGCGTTGGGGGAGACGTGCTAATGGGGCTCACAAGCCGGGAGCGCGGGTCACGGAGCGATCCCGCTGCCCGCACTATCAGTGGCAACGGCCTGTGGCAGCGGCCTATGGCAAGGCCCCGTGACACCGACCAGCGGCTAGATACCCAGCTTGTCCCGGGTCTGGTAGTACCAGGCACCGATGGCGGACAGCGGCACCCTGAGCATGCGGCCGCCAGGAAACGGCAGGTGCGGAAGGCCGGCGAAGGCATCGAAGCGCTCGTCACGGCCGGTCATCACCTCGCTGATCAGGCGACCGGCCAGGTGGGTGCAGGTCACGCCATGACCGGAGTAGCCCTGGGCGTAGTAGACGTTGTCATTGATCACCCCGAACTGGGGCAGTCGGTTGAGGGTCATCAGGAAGGTCCCGCTCCAGGCGTAGTCCACCTTGACCGTCTTGAGCATCGGGAAGGTCTTTTCCATCTTGGGACGAATGACCGCCTCGATGTCCTGGGGGTCCTCGCCGCCGTAGTTGACTCCCCCGCCGTAGATCAGGCGGTTGTCGCGGGTCAGGCGGAAATAGTCGAGCAGATAGTTGCAGTCTTCCACCGCCATGTTGTTGGGCAGAAG
This sequence comes from Halomonas sp. OfavH-34-E, assembly GCF_024124525.1. Classification (NCBI taxonomy): domain Bacteria; kingdom Pseudomonadati; phylum Pseudomonadota; class Gammaproteobacteria; order Oceanospirillales; family Halomonadaceae; genus Halomonas; species Halomonas sp. OfavH-34-E. The sequence goes on from NZ_JAMXRY010000051.1 coordinate 25,580, forward strand.
CTCCCGGGCCAGGTCCTCGCCGAGCGGCTCGGTGGTGATGATCTGGGTGCCGCAGGGCATCGACTTGGCCTCGAGCTCCGGCATCACGCCGCTCATGTAGGCGTTGCCCGCCATCACCACACGCTCGGCGCGAACGCTGCCGTTGCGGCTCTTCAGTACCACCGGCTGGCCGTGCACCAGCGACTCCACCGGGCTCTGCTCGAAGATCACACCGCCCAGGGATTCCAGCGCCGCCGCCTGGCCCAGTACCAGGTTGAGCGGATGCAGGTGACCGCCGGAGTGGTCCACCAGGGCGCCGGTGTAGCGATCGCTGCCCACCTCGCGGCGACAGGCGTCGCCTTCCAACAGCTCCAGCCCGTCGTGGCCGTAGCGCTGCCACAGCGCCTGATGCTCGCGCAGCCCCTTGAGCTGGCGCTCGTTGCAGGCGGCGAACAGGTTGCCTTCACGCAGGTCGCACTGGATGTCGTAGCGGGCGATGCGCTCACGGATGATGCGATTGCCCTCGAAGGCCATGTCGCCGAGGGCACGCGCGGTGTCGGCGCCGTACTTGTCCTCGATCACGTCCATGTCGCGGCTGTAGCTGTTGACGATCTGACCGCCGTTGCGGCCCGAGGCGCCGTAACCGACCCTGGCCGCCTCCAGTACCACCACCTTGAGGCCCTGCTCCGCCAGATGGAGCGCGGCGGAGATGCCGGTGAAGCCGGCCCCGACCACGCAGACATCACAGCTCACCTCTCCCTCGAGGGCCGGGCGCTGGGGTGAGGCATTGGCCGAGGCGGCATACCAGGACGCGGCATGCTGGACCTCGGCGGCCCCTCCACGGGGATCGGTAGCGGTGGAACGGCTGGACATGACGGACTCCCAAAGTGGTTATTTTATTCAACACTAGATCGCATTCTACGCGGCGAAAGGAGACATCTTCAAGATAAAGACATGGAATAATCACCACCACGCACCGACGCCATAGCCCCACAACGCAGCGAGCCAGGCACCTGGCCTGGCTCGCTGATGGTGCCTCATGCCACCGTCTCGGGCTTGCGCCACCGTCTCGGGATCGCGTCACCTTCTCAGGCCTACGCCACTCTCTGAGCTTCGCGCCACCTTCTCAGGCTTGCGCCACCCCGGGACGTCCTCCAAAGCGGCGACTCACACCCGCAGCAGCAGGTGCTCACGCTCCCAGGACGAAATCACCTGAAAGTACTCACGGTGCTCGGCCCGCTTTACCGCCAGGTAGCTGTTGGTAAAGCGCTCGCCAAGGATACCTGCCAGGGCGTCACACTCGTGCAGCAGGTCCAGCGCCGGTCCGATATCGTCGGGCAGCTTGTTGCCGCCGGACCAGGCCGAGCCGACCATGGGCGGGCGCGGCTCCACCTGGCCGAGCATGCCGAGGTAACCACAGGCGAGTGACGCCGCCATGACCAGGTAGGGATTGGCGTCGGCACCGGCCAGTCGGTTCTCGACCCGGGTGGCCTCGGGCCCGGAGACAGGCACGCGCAGGCCCACGGTACGGTTGTCCATGCCCCACTCGACGTTGATCGGCGCCGAGCCCGAGGTCTCGGTACGCAGCAGCCGCCGGTAGGAGTTGACGTTGGGGGCCAGCAGCGGCATCGCCGAGGGCAGGTAGCGCTGCAGGCCGCCGATGAAGTGGTGGAACAGACGGCTGGGCTGGCCATCCTCGCCGGCAAACAGATTTCGTCCGCTGGCCGGGTCGATCAGGCTCTGGTGAATGTGCATCGAGCTGCCCGGCTCGTTGGCCATGGGCTTGGCCATGAAGGTGCCGTACATGCCGTGGCGCAACGCGGTCTCGCGCAGCACCCGCTTGAACAGCACCACCTGGTCGGCCAGCGCCAGCGGATCACCGTGCTGGAAGTTGACCTCCATCTGCCCGGCGCCCTCTTCGTGGATCAGGGTATCCAGATCCAGGTTCATCGCCTCGCAGTAGTCGTACATCTCCTCGAACAGCGGATCGAACTCGTTGACCGCATCGATGGAGAAACTCTGGCGGCTGCTTTCCTGGCGACCGGTGCGCCCCACCGGCGGCTCCAGCGGGTAGTCGGAGTCGGTGTTGGTCTTGACCAGGAAGAACTCCACCTCCGGTGCCACCACCGGGACCCAGCCACGTGCCTGGTACAGCTCCAGCACACGCTTGAGCACATAGCGCGGCGCCAGCTCCACCGGCTCGCCGCTCAGATAGTGGCAGTCGTGGATGATCTGGGCGGTAGGATCGTCGGCCCAGGGCACCAGGAAGACGGCGTTGGGGTCAGGCACCAGCTCCATGTCCCGCTCGGCAGGATTCCAGAAGCGGATGTCGTCATCGTCGGGATAGCCCCCGGTGACGGTCTGGATAAAGATGGAGTCCGGCAGGCGCGGTCGTCCGCCGTTGAGGTACTTGCCCGCGGGCATGATCTTGCCCTTGAGGATGCCGGTAAGGTCGGTGACCAGGCACTCGACCTCGGTGATGCCGTACTGCTTGAACCAGTCGCTGAGCGCTGGGCTTTCCTGGCGGTTACTCATGAGAGTGTTCCGTTACGTGAGTGTCTCACTCGGTGGCCGAGCCCCGACGTCGCCGGGGCTCTTTCCTTGCAGGGCGGCCCCGGGCGCATCAACGCCCCTGGGCCAATCCCTTCACCGAGCCTTTACCTCTGACCACAGTTGCTGAAAGGTCTGCAGTTGCTGACCGGACAGGCTGGGGGTGAAGACAAGCCGCGCCATGTCCTCTTCGCTGGGCTGGGTCGGCGGCTGGGTCAGCACCTCGTCGAGATGCGGGCGCGCCGCCTCGTTGGGGCTGGCGTAGTAGTTGTAGTTCGACAACTGGGCACCGATCTCGGCGTCCAGGATGAAGTCGATGAACTTGTGCGCGAGCTCCGGGTTGGGTGCCTCGGAGGGGATGACCATGGAGTCGACCCACATCTCGGCGCCTTCGTCGGGAATCACGAAGTCCAGATGTTCGAAGGTCTCCGGGTCCTCATCCTTGAAGTACAGGTAGTCGCCGTTGAAGGACATGCCCACGTGGGTGACGCCCCGGGCCAGCTGCTGCAGGGTCGGTGTGCCGTCGGTGAAGCCCGAGAAGTTGTCGCGATTCTTGGTCTCGATCAGCAGTCTGGCGGCATTCTTCAGGTCATCCAGGCCGCTGCAGTCGAAGCTCGCGCCCAGATAGGCGCAGGCGCTGCCGGTGGCGACCTGACCATCCTGGATCATCGAGAACGGATAGTCGCCGTTGACCTCGGGGTCGAACAGCAACGACCAGCTCTTGGGCGCATCGGGGAAGGTCTCGGTGTTGTAGACAAGGCCCGTGGTCCCCCACTGGTAGGCAGCGGAGTACTCGGCACCGGGATCAAAGCTCGGATCCTTGAACTGCGCCATCAGGTTGTCGAAGTTCGGAATCTGCGAGCGGTCGAGCTTCTGGATCAGGCCGGTCTCGATCATCCGCGGAATGTAGTAGTTCGACGGCACCACGATGTCGTACTGGGAGGTGCCACCGGCATTGAGCTTGGCGATCATCTCCGGGTTCGAGTTGAAGTAGTTGGTCACCACCTCGACGTCATACTTTTCCTCGAAGGCCTCGATGATCTCGGGGTCCATGTACTCGGTCCAGTTGAACAGGTACAGCTTGCCCTCTTCAGCCTGGGCGACGCCTGCGAGCATGGCGGCTGCCACGGCGAGGCCCAGGGCGCTGCGAGTCTTGTTGAGCATCGTTGCTTTCTCCTTGTATTGCTTGGTCTTGTCTGGGTACGTCAGGTGTTGATCGATCTGTTCCGAGATCGCCGCTGTGTCCGCCGATGGCACAGGCGTCATGCCTTGCGCCGATTGACGACGAGGCTTGCCAGGGCGGCCAGTGCCACCGCCGCGATCATCAGTGTGGCGATGGCGTTGATCTCCGGTGACACCCCCTTCTTGATCGCGCCCCAGATATAGATCGGCAGGGTCGCGCTCTCCGGGCCGGAGGTGAAGAAGCTGATGACGAAGTCATCCACCGACAGGGTAAAGGAGAGAAAGAAGGCCGATATCAACGCCGGCTTGATGGTCGGCAGCATGAAGTGCACCACCCGCTTCAAGGGCGAGGCATACAGGTCCTTGGCCGCCTCGAACAAAGACGGATCCAGGCCGACGAAGCGCGAATAGACGATCAGCGCGACGAACGGGATCTGGAAGGTGACGTGGGCAATGATCATGGTGCCCAGCCCCGGCCCCAGGAGCCCGGTCAGCTCGTGTACCTTGACGAAGAAGGCCATCTCCGAGATACCGAAGACGATATCCGGCAGCACGATCGGCAGATAGATCAGCACGATCAGCCAGCCCAGCTTGCGGTGACGGTGGCGATACATGCCATAACCGATCAAGCAGCCGATCACCAGGGCGATCAGCGAGGACGTCAGCGCCAGCACCAGGGTGTTGCCGAAGGCGCTCATGATCTGGTCATTGGCGAACAGCTGGTGGTACCAGCGCAGCGACAGTCCGGTCATGCTGGCCGCGCTGTTGGCGGCGTTGAAGGAGAACAGCACCACCACCGCCAGCGGCAGGTAAAGAAACACCAGGGTCAGCCACCAGAAGGCACTCAGACCTCGCTTGAGTGTGCGCTTTCTCATATCACCACCTCCTCACCGCCGCCGAGTCGCTTGCCGATCCGGCGCATGGCATAGAGTCCGGCGAAGGTCGCCAGCAGCATCAGGATGGCGCCGGCGGCGCCCAGCGGCCAGTTCGACCCACCGGAGAACTGGTTGGCCACCAGATTGCCGAGCATCAGCGCCTTGCCGCCGCCCAGCAGTTCCGGAATCACGTACATGCCGAAGGCCGGAATCGCCACCAGCACGATCCCGGCGAGCAGCCCCGGCAAGGTCTGGGGAAAGACCGCGTGCCAGAACGCCTTCACCGGGGTGGCGTAGAGGTCCTGGGCGGCCTCCACCTGGGCGGTGTCGAGCTTCTCGAAGGCGGCGTACAGCGGCAGCACCATGAACGGCAGGAAGTTGTAGACCAGCCCCAGGGTCACCGCGAAGTTGGACGGATACAGCCCCATGTTGGGGGCGATCAGCCCCAGCGACTCGGCGACGCTGGAAAGCGGCGTCCCCGGCGCCAGCAGGTTCATCCAGCCGAAGGTGCGGATGACCTGATTGGTCCAGGACGGCACCACCACCAGCAGCAGCATGATCGGCCGCCATTTCGCCCGGCAGGTGGTGATGTAGTAGGCGATCGGATAGGCCACGATAACGACCAGGCCGGTCGCCACCAGGGTCTGCCACAGCGACCTCAACAGGGTGTAGAGGTTGCCCGGGCTCCAGCCCAGAAAGCCAAAGCCGGCAAGCTGCTTGAACGAATCCAGCGACAGCGGCATCTGCGGCAGGCCGTAGGGCCCGTTGGTCATGAAGGCCACGCCCATCAGGTAGGCGCTGGGCAGCACCAGAAAGACGATGATCCAGGCCGCGCCGGGTGTCACGGTAAAGAGAAGATGGCGCGCTTCTCTGACCATGCCCTGGCTGCGTCCGAGGACAGCGGTATCGGTCATGACATGCCCCCTCAGTTGGCCACGGTGACGAGGTCTTCCGGGGCGACCACCAGGGTCACCTCGTCGCCGACCTCGGGCAGTCGGCGCCCGCGATTGTTGATGGTGGCCTGCAGGGTGGTGTCACCGACCGCGAGACGGAACTCGGCGTGGCTACCACGATAGAGCCGTTCGGTGATCCGCCCGACCAGGTGGTTCACCCCCTGATGACGACCCAGACGCACGTCCAGCGTCTCGGGGCGAATCAGCAACAGCTCACCGCCTCCCTGCTGTGGCGTGTCGAGATCGGTCTCGAGCTCCAGCTCGCCAAGCTCGGTGGTCACGCGCTGGCCCTGGCGTGCGCTGATCGGATAGAGGTTGGCATGGCCCATGAAACGGGCGACGAAGGCGTTGACCGGGCGCTCGTAGACCTCCCGAGGTGGCCCCACCTGCTGGATGGTCCCGCCATTGAGCACGGCAATGCGATCGGACATCACCATGGCCTCGTCCTGATCATGGGTCACGAAGACGAAGGTCATGCCCAGGCGCTTCTGCACCCTCAGCAATTCGACCTGTAGCTGGCTGCGAAGGCCGGCGTCGAGCGCCGACAGCGGCTCGTCCAGCAGCAGCACGTCGGGCTCGCAGACCAGCGCCCGGGCCAGCGCGATGCGCTGACGCTGTCCGCCGGAGAGCTGATCGATGCGCCGATCGATCAGATCGCCCAACTGGATGAACTCGGCGATGCGCTCGACCCGAGCCTCGCGCTCGGCACGGTCGACACCCCGCATCTTGAGGCCGAAGGCCAGGTTGTCGCGCACCGACAGGTGGGGAAACAGCGCGTAGGACTGAAACACGGTATTGACGCTGCGATGGTGCGGCGCCACCTCGGTGACGTCGCGCTCACCGATGGTCAGGCGTCCCTGATCGGCGTCTTCCAGACCCGCCAGGATGCGCAGCAGCGTGGTCTTGCCACAGCCCGATGGGCCCAGCAGGGTAAAGAACTCGCCGGCCTCGATGGTCAGATCGACGCCATCGAGCGCCACCGTACTGGCGCCGAAGCGCTTGTGCAGGCCCTGCATATGGATCGCGGAGGCGGTCCGCTCGGAGCCGGCGGCAGCGACGCCCGGGCGTGCGCCATCATGGGGCTCATCCCGGCGCTGTGAATGGCGCTCGGCGGTGGAGGTCTCGGTCATAGGGGCATTCCTCGTCGTTGTCGGCAGCTCACAGCCGATCGCGAAGCTTGTAGAAGTGGGTGGCCAGCAGCAACAGCGGTGTTCTCAACAGGCGACCGCCGGGGAAGCGACGATGGGGCATGGCGGCAAAGACGTCGAAGCGCTCGCTCTGCCCGGCGATGGTCTCGGCCAGCAACTTGCCGGCCAGTCCCGCCATGGCCATGCCATGACCGGAGTAGCCTTGCGCATAGTAGAGGTTGGCGGCCAGTCTGCCGAAGTCAGGGGCGCGATTGAGCGTGATGGCCACGTCACCGCCCCAACGGTAGGCGATCTCGACATCGTCGAGCACCTTGAACAGGCGCCGGATCTTGCCGTCGATGCGCGCCTCGAGCCCCTTGGGCGGGCGCCCGTCGTAGCTGACTTCACCGCCATAGATCAGGCGTCGATCCGCCGACAGCCGATAGTAGTCGAGCACAAAATTGGCATCCGACAGGGCGTCATTCTTCGGCAGCACCTGGGCCGCCTGCTGCTCGCTCATCGGCTCCGTGGCGATCATGTAGTTGGCACAGCGCATGATGCGCCCGCGCATCTCCGGCAACAGGTCGATGCCGTAGGCGTTGGTCGCCACCACCACGCTATCGGCGGTGACCTGTCCTGCGGCGGTCTTCACCCGGGCAGGCTCGCCTTTGGTCACCGCGGTGACCGGGCTGTGCGAGTGGAAGATCGCCCCCGCCTGCTGGGCGGCCCTGGCCAGGCCGAGGGTATAGTTGAGCGGATGCAGATGCCCGCCCTCGGCCTCCCACAGGGCCGCCGGGTAGGCGTCGGTGACCACATGTTCGCGCAGCGACTGCCCTTCGCGCCATTCCAGCGCCTGGTAGTCGTACTTGTGCGCCATGGTCTCCTGGAAGGCGCGCAACTCGCGCACATGGCGCGGCTTGACCGCCGCATGCAGGTAGCCCCAGGCAAGGTCGCAGGGAATGGCGTGACGCTCGACCAGCTGTGCGGTCAGGCGCACCGCTTCGCGGCTCATTTCCCAGATATCGCGGGCCGCCGACAGGCCAAGCGCCTGTTCCACGGTGTCCATGTCGGTACCGAGCCCGGGCAGGATCTGGCCGCCGCTGCGACCGGAGGCGCCATGGCCGACGTCATGGGCTTCCAGCACCACCACCTTGTAGCCTTGCTCGGCCAGATGCAGCGCCGCCGAACAGCCCGTCACCCCGGCCCCGATCACACAGACGTCAGCGCGAACGTCGCCCTCGAGCCTGGGTGTCGGCAACAGCTCGACCCGGACGGAATCGCGGTACCAGGAGGCGGCCTCGGACGTGGAGGAATCTGTCATAGAGAGTCCGTATTGGTTGCGCAATGCGCTTGTTGTTATTGAATCTCGCACCTTCGCATGAAGGTGACACCGACAGTGTGCCACTTTCTCGCCACCAGGCGTCAAGTATCCAATAACACTAAATTCCTGACTTCAACGTCAGCGATTCGATACCTAAAGCGGCTGACGCACCAACATCAACACTTCACGTCACGCATCCCGCTCGATGGAAGTCGCCTTGGCGACGCTCACGCTTCGAACGTAAGCCGGCTCGCCCGGAAGCGCTCGAATCCAAGATGCCAGACGTGGAAAACTCAACGCAAAGCAATGACAGAGCGTCAGTCTCTCGTTTCATCGCCAAGAGTATAAGCGAGACATCATGTCAGCGAAGCGAAGACGTTGGCGGTTTGATCAAAGACCCAGGAGGCGCCATCAGTCGCCAGATACACCCGCATCGCTCTTCCCCAGCGCCGCCAGAAAGGCTTCCAGCACCCGATGCGGGCGGCGGTCACGGCGGGTGATGGCGACGAAGGGCGTCTCGTAGGCGGCGCTCTCGGAACACAGCTCACGCAGTCGTCCCTGCGCGACCCAGAGATTGGCGTGGTGATCCGGCAGATAGCCGATGTAGGCCCCGGTCAGGATAAGAAAGGCCGCGCCTTCCCGGTCGGACGCGGTGGCGCTGGGCTTGAGCCCGACATGGCGCTCACGGCCGGCTTCCGACAGCGGATAGGACGGTACCACGGCGTCCCACTGCCCCAGCGCCTGCCACCCGCCCAGCGCCTCCAGCGCCGTCGATGGCTCGGCAAACAGCGGATGCCCCCGGCCACAGTAAAGCCCGGAGCGTTCGCTGTAGAGCGCCTGGCTATCGACGCTGGCAGGCAGGTTGACCGCCGGAACGACACCGACATGCAGGCGTCCGTCGAGCACCCCGCGGGCGATCTCGCCGGGAGGGTCCATGTGCATGTTGATGCGCACCTCTGGGCCCTGGGCCTTGAGGCTTGCCAGGGCATGGGTGATACGCATCTCGGGTGAGCTGACCAGGGTATCGGTGATGCCGATATTGAGTTCGCCGCGCAGGCTGTGGTGCAGCGCATTGACCTCGGTGCGAAAGGCTTCCAGTCCCGACAGCAGACGCCGGGCCCCTTCCAGCACCTCCCGTCCTTCCTCGGTCAGGGCGAAGCCGCCTCGCCCCCGCCGACAAAGCTTGAGCCCCAGGCGCTTTTCCAGGTCGCCCATATGCAGGCTGATAGCCGAACGACTGATGCCAAGCTCGTTCTCGGCGGCGGAAAATCCACCACACTCGGCCACCGCCTTGAACACCCGCAATAGACGAATATCGAAGTCGGTGACCGGGCTCTGCCGGCTCACGCGCTTCCTCCGCCGGACCGCCCCCGGTCTGCGCAGGCAGGACAGCGTGGATCGCGCCCCAGCCGATAGTGACGCCACTCGCCACTCAGGCCGTCGAAGGTGGCAAGCCCCCGGTGGGGCCTGCCGGCCCCGGACAACAGCTTGACCGCCTCCAGCGCCTGGAAGCAGCCGATCAGCCCCACCAGCGGCGAGATGACGCCACTCTCGGCGCAGGACAGGGCCTCGTCGCCCTGATCATCCGGCGGATACAGGCAGGCGTAGCAGGGACTCGTCTCGTCACGCGGGTCGAACACCGCAAACTGCCCGGAAAAGCGGATCGCAGCGCCGGAGACCAACGGCACCCCGGCGGCGACGCTGGCGGCATTGATGGCGTAGCGGCTGGAAAAGCGATCGGTGCAGTCGAGGATGACGTCCGCCTCCCGCGCCGCCTGGACCAGCCCCTCGGCGTCCAGATGGCGCTCGATGGCGCTGACCCGGCAGCCTGCATTGAGGGCGATGGCAGACTCGGCGGCCGACAGGGCCTTGTTGCGTCCCAGGTCCTGCTCCTGGTGGGCGATCTGGCGCTGCAGATTGGAGATCTCGACCATATCGGCGTCGGCGATGGTCAGCTGTCCGACTCCGGCGGCGGCCAGGTACAGCGCCACCGGCGAGCCCAGGCCACCGGCACCGACGATCAGTGCGCGCGAAGCAAGCAAGCGCTCCTGGCCGTCGATGTCCACTTGGGGAAGCATGATCTGGCGGCTGTAACGCAGCAGGTCCTGGTCATTCATGAAAACTCACTTGTCCTCGAACTCTTCGATATCCGGCACGTGCAGGGCAAAATCTTCCTTCACTTCTTCCATCACCACGTAGCTCTTGGATTCCTTGACCCCGGGCAGGGTCAGCACCACGTCGCCAAGTAGCTGACGATAGGCGGACATCTCGGGAATTCTGCACTTGAGAATATAGTCGAACTGCCCGGACACCAGGTGGCACTCCTGGATCTGCGGCAGCTTCGACACGGCTCGACGGAACTCGTCGAACACCGCCGGAGACTGGGTCTCCAGACTGATCTCGACGAACACCAGTAGATTGGCCTTGAGCATGCGCGGGTTGAGGATCGCCTTGTAGCCACGGATCACCCCGGATCGCTCGAGGCGCTTGACGCGTTCCAGACACGGCGTGGTGGACAAGCCCACCTGGGCGGCGAGATCCACATAGGACACCCGGGCGTTTTCCTGCAGGCAACGCAGAATCTTCAGATCGATACGGTCGAGGGAGCGGTTCTTGGTTTTCATTGTGGTCCTGAACGCTGGTCTGACGGCGAGGGGCACGCAAGGAAAGAATCGACCAAAAAGGCCTGGTCGCAAAGCATTTCACGACAATCTCTCGCGCCCAATCGCTTGGTGGCAAAACATTTTACTGATAATCAGTATCACATGCCCCCAACAGACTCCAGTCCCGGCTTCAACGTTGCATGCCCCACTGCCCCAGCGTCACCCGAGGGTGGCCCCCCAGGTCATGCACGCTGTCGCAGCGAACATAGCCCAGCGCTTCAAGATGCTCTCGCACCCGCTCAGCCTGCTCGTAGCCGTGTTCCATCAACAGCCAGCCGCCCGGCCGGAGGAAGCTCCGGGCGCGCTCGGCGATGGCAAACAGATCGGCCAGGCCATGGTCGGCGGCCACCAGCGCCGAGCTTGGCTCGAAGCGCACATCGCCCTGCCCCAGGTGAGGATCCTGCGGGTCGATATAGGGCGGGTTGGCCACGATCAGGTCGAAGCGCTCATCATCGAGCGCATCGAACCAGTCGCTCTGGCGAAATCGTACCGCCAGACCATGTCGCTCGGCGTTGCGCCGCGCCAGCGCCACCGCCTCAGGGGACAGATCGACGCCCTC
>NZ_JAMXRY010000052.1:0-35470 GCF_024124525.1 Halomonas sp. OfavH-34-E
GGCGCACCAGCGGCGACCGCTGCCGCTGGCGGTGGCCAACGCCGGCTGTGCCTGGCGAAAGCTTGCCCTGTCGGCGCTGGATGGGGCCAATGTCGACTATCGCATCGCCTACGTCAGCGAGAACTGCGCCGGCCATCTGGCGATACTCGACGCCGACCTGGCGGTGTCCGCCTTGCCTCGCAGCCTGGTGGAGCCGCCACTGGTCACCCTGGCAGAGCCCGAAGGGCTGCCGCCCCTGGGGCACTATCAACTGGTGCTGTTGCGAACACCAGGGGCAACCGCTGCGGTCGATGCCCTGGCCGAAGAAGTGGCCTCCGCGTTCAAGCAGTGGTCCAGTTCCGGCGCCCACCGCCCCGGCCTGCTGGGTGGCTGAAATCCCTGGTCCGGCGGCAGACCGTCTGGCCTGGTCCGGACCCGGACCCTGGCCCTGGCACCTGCTCTTGCCCTTGTTCTTGCGATAAGCTGGCGGCCTTTCGTCGCCCCGCCTGGCGGTGGCGTGCGTCGACGGGAGGAAGGCAAGAGAGGGGGGAGAGGAAAGAGAGCCAAGAGAGGCAGGAAAGAAGACGGGGGCGCTGATGGAGATGGAAGAGATGGATGAGGGGAAAAGTTGGAGGAGAGGGGAGAGATGGAGCAGATGAAAGCGAAGCCGTTTCGACTGGGCGTGGCCGGCGCCGGCAAGATCGTCCGGGATCAGCATGTGGACGCCATCCGAGCCACCGAAGGTCTTGAGCTGGTGGCGTCGGCGGACCCTCATTCGCGCCTGGAGGACGTGGCGTCCTACGCAAGTCTCGAGGAGATGCTCGACGCCGAGCCGGATATCGACGCCGTGGCGATCTGCACCCCTGCCCATCTGCGCCACAGGCTCGCCAGTCAGGCGCTGGCCCGTGGCAAGGCGGTGCTGTTGGAAAAGCCGCCGGGGGCCACCCTGGCCGAGGTGCAGGACCTCAAGGCACAGGCCGAAAAGGCGGGACTTACGCTGTTCGCCGCCTGGCACTCGCGCTTTGCCCCGGGCATCGCCGCGGCCGCTGACTGGCTCGCTGGACGCCGGGTCGAGGGCGTCGATATTCGCTGGCACGAGGACGTGCGGGTGTGGCATCCAGGACAGGCCTGGCTGTGGGAAGCCGGCGGCATGGGGGTGTTCGATCCGGGCATCAACGCCCTGTCCATCGTTACCGCACTGCTGCCCGATCCGTTCTTCTTGAAGCGGGCCAATCTGGTCGTGCCCGCCAACGCCCAGACACCCATCGCGGCGACGCTTGAATGGCGTACCGCTGATGGCGTCCTGCTGAGCGGTGACTTCGACTTCCGCCACGAGGATCCGCCGTGCTGGGAGATGACCTTCGTCACCGATGGGGGAAGCTTGACCCTGGAGGCTGGGGGCGCCCGTCTTATCGTCGATGGAAAGACGCTGATCGATGAGCCGGAGCGCGAATACCAGGGCGTCTACGCGCACTTCCACAGCTTGCTCGAGGCTGGCCAGCGCGATATGGACATCACGCCGCTGCAGCAGGTGGCCGACGCCCTGATGCTGGGGCATCGCCAGACCACCGAGGCCTTCGTCGACGATGATGGCAGCGCGTGAACACGACACTTCGCGTCGATCTCTCGATGACCCACGACGTCGTCGCTCACTTGGTGTGAGCTGAACCCGCCAGAAGCAGCGGGTTATTCGTCAGTGGCGAATTCGTCGTGGCGAGCCAGCAGCTGGCACAGTACCTGGGCGGCAGCGCCGCGGGCGGCAGTCGCCAGGCTGTCGTCGAGGATGCGCACCGGGATCGGCGGCGCCTGTGGCAGCAGATGGTTCTGATGACGAGTGAAGAACGCAAGCGCCGGGTCCAGCAGCGGTGCGCCCAGCTTCACCAGCGAGCCACCGATGACGATGCGCTCGGGATTCAGGGTGAGGTGGAGATTGAGCAGCAGCAGGCCCAGGGCTTCCCCTGCCTGGTTGAGGGTCTCGGCCACCAGGTCGGGGTCGCGGTGATGCTTGATGCCTTCGCTCAAGGAGGCGCCGGCCTCGATACCCAGGGCGTCACGCAGGGCCCAGCCACTGACCAGGGTCTCGGCGCAGCCGTGGTTGCCGCAGTGACACGGCTTGCCCCCCGGCGCCAGGAGTGTGTGGCCGATCTCGCCGGCCAGCCCATGCACGCCGCGAATCACCCGGGGCGGCGTGCCTTGCACTACCAGCCCGCTGCCGATCCCGGTAGCCGCGCTGACGTACAACAGTGACGACGGCGTCGCGGCCTCCTGGCCGCTGGACGGGCTGCAATAGAGCTCGCCAAAGGCCGCTGCCTTGGCCTCGTTGTCCATGCACCAGAATCGTCTCGAATCATCGTCGAGTTCCGGCAGGCGCTGCCTGAGCATCTCGAGCAGCGGGACGTCTCGCCAGCCCAGGTTGGGCGCCAGGCTAAGCCGCGACTGCTCCGGCGACGTCGGCCCCGGCACCGCCAGTCCCACACCGAGCAGTGTCCTGTGTGAAAGCGCCGTCCGGATAAGCTCGCGCACCATGGGCACGATCTGATCCAGGGTATCGTCTGGCCGGGTCGGCACCGCGGCCTGGTGTCGCTGGGCCAGGATCTGGCCATGAAAGTTGATGGCCAGCACGTGCAGGCCATGGACCCCGATCTCGATGCCCAGGATGGCATGGCTGTCGGGATTGAGGGACAGCGCCCGTCCGGGGCGGCCGCTACCCCCACGCAGCAGATCGCCTTCGACCAGCCAGCCCTGGTCCAGCAGCGTCTGTACGGCGGCGCCGACGGTTACCTTGGTCAGGGCGGTGCGCTGGGCAAGCTCGGCACGGGTCAGCCCGGGTTGGCGGCGCAGCCACTCCAGCAGAGAGGCGCGGTTGCGTGACTTGAGCGCACCGAGGTCGCCGGCGGTGGAAGAGGCGGTCATGAACGAAAGTCTCCGACCCTGTCAGGGATGGGGAAGGTCGCGTCGAGTGTATCAAGGCGGGCGACGGGCCGCAGCGCCGGACTTTAGGGCTTGTCTGAAAAGTGCCTGCGCTCGGTAATACGGCGTTAAAAATCGGATCAAAATGCTCATTTACACCCCGTAAACTGCGCTTTCTCACCGATTTTTGCCTTGTCTAACCTTCGCTCGTCGACTTTTCGGACAGCGCCTAGCGCCGTACAGTAGCGCCCGACTGCAGCGCCCGACTGCATCGCCCGACTGCATCTCCCGGCTACATCGGCCGAACAAGGATCCTGAGTGAATCCGTGCGACGCCTGTGCCGCTTTTCAGAAGAGCACTGGATTTCAGAAGAGCACCGGGCGCCATCAAGCACCTTTCCGCTGGGAGGCTTCTGTTCGACATAAGTGCAATGGCACATGGCGTCCGACTCGACAAGACTGTGCACTTAGTTAGGACTAATTACTAACGAGATATTAGTAAAGAGAAGTAACAAACATCTCTCGTCGAACGAACGGATCTCGCCAGACGAAAGGCTTCGCCAATCGAAAGACTTCGCCAATCGAAAGACTTCGCCGATCGAAAGGCGAAAGCGGTGACGCGCGCCGCCTCCAACAGGCCAAGCCGATACGTCGACGAGCGCAGGCGCTTCCAGGCAAGTCCTGGATGGCTTAGGTACAACCCCTACAACAGCAACGGGAGTCACGCTGACATGACGAAGGAATCTCGAGCGCCGGTGGCGCTTTATCCAGGCCTTGCGGACAGGCGGGTGGTCATCACCGGTGGCGGCTCGGGAATCGGAGAGGGGCTGGTGGAGGCGTTTGTCGAGCAGGGCGCCGAAGTGCACTTTCTCGACCTCGCCGAGGCGCCATCCCAGGCGCTGGTAGCGCGTCTGACCGAGCAGGGTGCCGGCCGCGATCGGCTGCAATTCCATCACTGTGACCTGACCGATCTAGCGCGTCTCGACGAGGTGCTGAGCGCGATCGGTGATGTCGATGTGCTGGTCAACAACGCGGCCAATGACGATCGCCATCGTCTGGCGGACATCACCCCGGCCTATTTCGACGAACGCATCGCCGTGAACCTCCGCCACCTGGTGTTCGCCACCCAGGCGGTGGCGCCGGGCATGGCCAGGCGTGGCGGCGGTGCGGTGATCAACCTCGGTTCGATCAGCTGGCACTTGGGCCAGGCAGGCCTGGCGCTCTACGAGACGGCCAAGGCCGGTATCGAGGGGCTGACCCGGGCGCTGGCCCAGGAACTGGGTGAACAGGGCATCCGGGTCAACTGCGTGATCCCCGGCAACGTCAAGACTCCACGCCAGTCCCGCTGGTACAGCGCCGAACAGGAGGCCCAGATCGTCGCCGAACAGAAGCTCAAGGTGCGCCTCGAGCCTCATCACGTCGCGGCGATGGTGGTGTTTCTCGCCTCCGACGCGGCCAGCGGCTGTACCGCGCACAACCACTGGGTGGACGCCGGCTGGCTGTGACCCAGCTTTTTTCCATCGCGATATCACAACAACAAGGAGTTCAGCATGCCTATCGTATCCTCACCGGCGGACGCCGCCTCGCTAAAGCGACAACGCTATGTGTTCGCCATCTGCTGTATCGCCGCCATCGGCGGTTTTCTGTTCGGCTTTGACAGCGGCGTGATCAACGGCACCGTCGATGGTCTGCAGACGGCCTTCGACTCCGACAGCGTCGGCACCGGCTTCAACGTGGCCTCGATGCTGCTGGGCTGCGCCATCGGTGCCTTCTTCGCCGGCCGCCTGGCCGATCGCTACGGCCGTCGTGCGCTGCTGATCGTGTCGGCGGTGTTCTTTCTGGTCAGCGCCTGGGGCTCCGGGGTGGCGACCGGCTCGCTGGAGTTCGTGATCTACCGGGTGCTCGGCGGCATGGCGGTGGGCGCGGCCAGCGTGATGACGCCGGCCTACATCAGCGAGGTGGCGCCGGCCGAGCGGCGCGGACGGCTGGCCACGATCCAGCAGGTGGCGATCATCTCGGGGCTGTTTATCGCCTTCGTCAGCAACTATGTGCTGGCCAAGATCGCCGGCGCCTCCACCGCCAGTCTGTGGTTCGGCTTCGACGCCTGGCGCTGGATGTTCTGGATCGAGATGCTGCCGGCGGCGATCTTTCTGCTGGCACTGCTGGGTATCCCGGAGAGCCCGCGTTTCTTGATCAGTCGCGGACGCGACGACAAGGCGACACGGGTGCTGGTCACCCTGCTCGGCGAGCAGGCGGGGCAGGCCAAGGTCGCCGAGATCAAGGCGTCGCTGAACGCCGACCATGTGCCGAGCCTCAGGGACCTGATCAACGCCACCAGTGGCAAGGTGCACGGCATCGTCTGGGTCGGTATCGGGCTGGCGGTGTTCCAGCAGCTGGTCGGGATCAACGTGGTGTTCTACTACGGTGCGGTGCTGTGGCAGGCGGTGGGCTTCTCCGAGGGTGATGCCCTGCTGATCAACGTGATCAGCGGTGCGGTGTCGATCGGCGCCTGTCTGATCGCCATCGCGCTGATCGACCGCATCGGTCGCAAGCCGCTCTTGTGGGCAGGTTCAGTGGGTATGGCGCTGACCCTGTGCCTGTTGGCCTACGCCTTCTCCACCGCCAGCATGGTCGACGGAAAGCTGGCCTTGGCCGGTGACATGGGGGTGCTGGCGCTGCTGGCGGCCAACGCCTATGTGCTGTTCTTCAATGTGTCCTGGGGGCCGGTGATGTGGGTGATGCTCGGTGAGATGTTCCCCAACCAGGTGCGCGGTTCGGGACTGGCGGTCTCGGGGCTGTTCCAGTGGCTGGCCAACTTCGCCATCACCATGACCTTCCCGATCATGCTGGCGGGAATCGGCCTTGCCGGGGCCTACGGTGTCTACGCCTTCTTCGCGGCCTGCTCGGTGGTGTTCGTGATGAAGTGGGTCAAGGAGACCCGTGGACGGGAGCTTGAGCAGATGGCCTACGAGTAACCCATGCGTTCGGGTTGGGCAGCAGGCGGGTTGCCCATGGTGAACGGGGCTGTCGTCCTGCATCTTAGGTGCCACGCCTGCTGATGGTGGGACCCCGGCGAGATCAAGGCGCCGGGGTCTTGTCGTCTCCAGTGGCCTCGGCGATGCCACGCTGGACGCGATGGTACAGCGAGACCAGCATCAGCACCGCCATCAGCCAGAATACCGCTGCGATAAACCAGCCTGCCGCCAGGCCCACCGCCACCACCAGGGCGAGTATGCCGATGACCAGGGCGCGATCGCTCTTGCCCATGGGGCCGTCGTAGCGTCGGGTCGCCCCGACAAGGGGGCCCATGACGCCGGCGTACTCGACGATGATCGCCAGCACCATGGCGATAAGGACGGCGCCGGGGCCTGTATCGGGCAGCAGCGCGAAGGGGACGAACAGGGCGGCGTCCGAGACCACGTCGCACAGCTCGTTGAGGTAGCCGCCCAGGGCCGTCTGCTGGCCGTGTTCACGGGCGAGCATGCCGTCGATGGCGTTGAGCGCCATGCGTAGGGGGAGCCACAGTGCGATCAGTACGAACCAGAGCTGCGTCTGCACGTTGAGGCCAACCACTGCCGCCACCAGCAGTGACAGCACGGCGGCCAATAGGGTGACCTGATTGGCGCTGACGCCACGCTGGTGAAGGCGGCCCACCAAGGGACGCAGCAGGGCTTGAAAACGAGGCTTGAAATCATACACGGAGGCCATGTCAAAGGTCCTTTTTGACGGGCTAGGCGAGGGGGACGGGGCTGGCGGGTGCGTGGGCTGCGCCAGGCCGCCAGCATAGCATGGCGGCTCCCACAGGACCTTGACTCAGCCGGTAGGTGGCAACTCCAGGTCGCTGCCGAGCACCGAGTCGCCGGGCTTGATGCCCAGGGCATCGGCGGTACCGGCGAGCACCGCCTGGGCGGCGCGAAAGGCGTCCTGGGGGCGCCGCGTGCGGATCGCCTCCATCAGCTCGCGGTGACGCTCGAGGCTGTCCTCGGGGTCGCTGGCGCTTTCGTTGGAGGTCTCGATCAGCAGGTAGATCGAGGGGCGCAGGATATGCGAGAGCTGGGACCAGACGATATTGCGGGTGGCCTTGAAGATGGCCACATGGAAGGCGATGTCGTGATCGCTGTGCAAGCGCTTGGCGTCGCCCTCGGCGGCGTTCATGGCGCTTTCCATGCCCTCGAAGGCCTCCTCGATGGCGACCAGATCGCGGGCCGTCGCGCGGCGGGCTGCGGTCATCGCCACGTAGGGCTCGACGTCGAGGCGGAAGCTCAGGATCTCGCGCTGGATCTCGGGGTTGGGAGCCGCGTAGCGGGTCATCCAGTCGGTGACCGACGGGTCGAGGATGTTCCAGGCCTCGACCTCGCGCACCTTGGAGCCGTGGCCGGAAATGCGTTCGATGATGCCCACGTCCACCAGCTGGCGCAGGTCGCTCCTGACCGCCGAACGGTTCAGTGCAAACTGTTCGGCCAGGTCGACCTCCTTGGGCACGAAGTCGCCGGGGCGATAGTGTCCGCCGAAGATGGCCTCGGCCAGGTAGTCGGCCACGCTGGGGCGTTTGCTGTTGCTGCGAGATGGGACGGCCACTGACTTGCTCCTGGCGAATGCAGTGACGATGCTAGCGAATGTGCAACATAGTGACAATGCGCCTTAGTGACAACGCGGCATAGCGACAACGGGGCATAGCGACAATAGGGCACAGCGGCAGCGCTGGTGGGCTCGCGGGCAGGCAGTCTAGAGGGAACCGTCTTCTCAGAAGCCGCTCTCGCGGATCACCACCGAAGCGAGCCAGGTAGTGAACTGGCCGACCAGGCTCTGACGCTCGGCGTCGATGTGCAATTGGCCAGCGGCCTGCCTGCCGCCTGTCCAGGGGCTGTCCAGGCGGGCTTCGATCGCGATCAGCGCGCGTTCAAGACGCAACTTGCCGCGCTCCTCCGGGTCCTCGTAGGTGGACAACGGGCCGCCGTGGCGTGCCGCCAGCAGGGGGTGACTCAGGTGCTCGGCGCGGGTGGCACCGATGCTGGTGACGTGTCCGGCCATTGGTCGGGTGTGCCCTTCCACCAGAAAGCGCACCCGAGCGCCAGGACTCAGGCGGTGGACCTCGTCCTGAGGCACGTAGGCATCGATGACCCAGGTCGAGGGGTCCACCAGTACGCCCAGCGGCTCTCGGGTCGCGACCCATTGCCCCGGCGTCTGTTGTCGATCGAAGCGCTGCCATTCGCCGGCGAAGGGGGCGTTGATGACCAGTCGCTGCTGCTCCCGCCGGGCGGCCTGACGTCCGCTTTCGCTGACGCGGTGTAGCGCCAGGGTAGCGCTGTCGCGATTGCGCCCATCGTCGGCGTCGAGCAGCCCCGCCAGTTCGGCCTCCAGCAGGTCGAGCTCGCTTTCCTGGGCCAGCTCGCGACGTCGGATATCCGGCTCGCTCAGCCGCACCAGGGCCGCCTCTCGCTCGACCCGCCCGGAGGCGGCGATGGTCTCCAGGCGTGCGGGAAACGGCGAGTACAGGGTCAGCTCGCGCTCGGCGTGGAGCACGCCAGGCCCGCTGACGCGGGTCTGCAGGGGCAGGCAGGCCAGCAACAGCAGGGTGCCGAGGGCCAACAGCCAGGCCAGGCGAAAGCGCCGGGGGACGGCGCGGCGATGGGACCACCAGTGCTGCAATTCTCGGGTGACAGGCATCAGGATGAACCAGGCTATTTCCACGGCGAACAGGACGATGCCCAGCGCCTTGAAGAACAGATGATAGACGGCCAGGGCGATGCCGAGGAACAGCACCAGCCGATACAGCCAGGTGGCGAAGGCGAACAACACCAGCGAACGTCGCTGATGACGGGGAAAGGGCTCCGGCCAGGCCTCGTCGAGCCCCAGCAGTCGCCGGCGCAGCCACACGCGGGCCTGGGCGCCGGCGCGCTCGTGCAGGTTGGGGAAGTCGAGCAGATCGGTCAGCACGAAGTAGCCGTCGAAGCGCATGAAGGGACTTGCGTTGATCGCCAGGCTCAGCACCCAGCTGGTGGTGGCCAGGTACAGAAGTGCCGAATTGACGGCGCCCGGCTCGGTCAGCACCCAGCCGAGGGTCGCCAGGCCTGCCAGGCCAAGCTCCACCAGCATGCCCGCCGACGAGATCGCCAGCCGCGATCGACTGCGCCTGAGCTTCCAGCTCTCGCCGGTGTCGGTGTACAGCATCGGCCACAGCACGATAAAGGCGACGCCCATATGCGCCACCTTTACCCCCAGGCGGGTCGCCACCAGGGCATGGCCGAGCTCGTGGCAGGCCTTGGCGACCACCAGCGCACAGGCGAAGCTGAGCATGCCTGACAGCGAGAAGGCGTCCATCACCGCGTGGGTAAAGTGGTCCCAGCGGCGCACCACCAGCACCAGCCCGAGCAGTCCGAGCAACAGCACCGCCGTGACCATGCCACGGCTGAACAGCCAGGGCAGGGCGCGCACCACGGCGCCGAGAAAGTGCTGCGGGCGCACCAGCGGCAGGCGAAAGAACAGATAGTGATGCAGCCACCAGGACAGCTTGCGCCAGGCGGCGCCTGTGGCGGCCTCGCGGGCCAATCGGTCGGTAGCGTCGGGCCCGGCCCGCAAGAGACGGTGATGCTCGAGAAAGTCCACTAGTTCGAGCACCTGCTCGAGCGACGGCTGCATCGGCGTCTGGGCGGCGATCTCGTCGCGAATCCGCGCGGGACTCGCCCCCCAGCGCGCCAGACACTCGAACTCGAGCCAGCCGATCCGGTAGAAGCGATTGGTCACCGGGTCCTGGATCGACCACTGGGGCTCGCCATGGCGATCACGACCTGCATCCACTAGCACCAGGTCCTCGCGCAGCGGTGGCGGCGGACGATCCGAGCGTTCATCGACGCCGGCGGTGTGATGGGCCATCGTCGCGGTAAAGGGACTGGCGTGGACGTCCGTGGGTGAGGCAGCCGCGCTATGGGAAGCCCCCGGGCCATGGCTTGCGGGTGTCGCTGAGGCCATGGCTACCACCCCGTCCAGGCGCGCAGGGCCGACAGCGGCCGGCGCAGCAGGTAGTAGCCGAGACTGACCTCTTCGCCGTAGACCTTGGCGGTGCCGTGCAGCCCCAGGCGTACCTTGTTCGCTGTCGAGTCGGCCTGGGTATTGGTCCCCTGGTCGAGGCTCTGTCCGGCGCTGTCTTTCACCTCGGTCGGCGCAAGCTCGGCCAGCAGGCGATAGGCGGCGACGCCATCTGCGTCGGTCGAGGCTTCGTAGCTGGTCTGGGTGAGGCGCGCGCCGATCGGTTCCAGCGGCCGGGCGCTGAGGAACACCTTGACCTCGGCCCCCGCTGCCAGGGTGATGGCGTCGGCGGCGGCCAGCTGGATCTCCACCGCCGGCTGATCGGGGGCGGCCAGGCGCAGGATGCGCTCGCCGGTGGCGACGGGGCGTCCTTCCCAGTCGTCGGGGTCGCTGTAGACCGCGACTCCCGCCGTCGGAGCCGTCACCAGGGTGCGTTCGAGCCTGGCCTCCAGTGCCTCCAGTTCGGCCAGGCGCTGTGCCTGCTGGCGCCTCAGGCGACTTATGTCGGCGAGCCGTGAGCGGTCGTCGAAGGCCAGGTTGCCGGCGGCGTCGAGCTCGGCGCTGGCCACCTCGAGCTGACGCCTGAGTACCTCGGCGCGGCCTTCGAGTTCGCTACGATCCAGGCGAAACAGGGGGGTGCCGGCCTCGACGCGTGAGTTGGGCTCTACCAGCATCTCGGCCACCACACCGTCCAGCGGGCTCGTGATGGCGGCGCTGTCCAGCGACACGATCTCGGCCGGGGCCAGGGCCGACTGGCGCACCGGTAGGAACATCGCGGCGATCACTGCAACCAATAACAGCCAGCCGAGCCGACGACGCGGTAGCTGCCAGGCGCGTCGGCGTGGCGCCAGGGCCAGCCAGCAGTAGCGCCAGGTGGCGGCCAGGCCACCGAGCTGCTGGCGCAGCGCCTGGGGCGGTGGCTGCTCGAGCAGAAACAGCGCCCAGGCATGGTCGCTGGACGACTTTCGGTCGGCGTCGGCGACGCCGGGACCCAGCGGCACCAGCCACAGCACCTCTGGCCACCACTGGGCCCAGCCTTCGGACAGGTCGTCGGGGAGTTCAAGTTGATCGCGCAGCAGCAGCCTGGGGCCATCGATGTCGTGTTGATCGAGCAGCCAGGCGCCGAGCCTTTCCACCCAGTTGACGAAGGGGGTGCGCTCGGTGGGCGTGGCCAGCCCCGAGACACAGCGCAGCCTGACCGCACCCCGGGCACGGCCCTCCAGTACCAGTGCCTGACGAAAGCGCAGCAGCGGATAGGGGTCGTTGGCGATGGAGAAGGCCAGGGTGGTGCGCGAGTCGGCGTCCAGCGCGCGATCTCGCAGGGCCAGGCTCAATGACGCCAGCGACGCCGGGCGTGGGTGTTCGCTGGCGCTCATGGCGTGCCTTCGTCGCTGTCCTCTGTGGTAGGCGATTCGGCCACCAGGGTGGCACGCCCGGTCATGCCCGGCATCAGCTCGTCATGGGCCTGGTCGAGGCGTGCCTCGAGCTCGACGGTCTGGGCCACCGCATCGATGCGGGCACTCACCGCGCTGAGCGTGGCGGCGTAGCGCTTGCCGGTCTCGCTGACGTCAAGGCTGAGCGACTGGCCTTCGCCGAGTTCGGCCAGGTGCGCCGAGGGGGCATTGAGCCGGACCTTGAGAGGGCCATCACCGACCAGATCGACGATCGGCGTACCGGCGGCCATGGTCTGAAAGGGCTTGACGTGAACCGCGGCGATGCGCCCGGCGAAGGGCGCCTTCAAGGTACAGCGATCGCGCTGGACGGCGGCAAGGTTCAAGGCGCTCTGGGCCTTGTCGACCTCCGCGCGGGCCAGCGCCACCTCGAGATCGCCCACCGCGTCCAGGCGGCGCAGGCGGTCCTTGGCCTGGCTGTTGAGCCGGGCCACGCCGAGTTCGGTATTGGCCACGTTGACCCGGGCCTGTTCGATTCGACAGTCGAAGCGGGCAAGCACATCGCCCTCGGCCACCGTAGCCCCCAGCGACACGGCCAGCTCGTCCAGGGTGCCTTCCATGCGGCTGGACAGGGTCGCCTCCTGCTGGGGGGCCAGCAGGGCGCGCATGGTCAGCTCGCTCCGGTTCTCCTGTATCGGCTGCTGGATCGATTGCTGTGTCGATTGAGGTGCCGACTGCTGGGCCGATTGCTGTGCCGACTGCTGGGTCGATTGATGTGCCGACTGCTGGGTCGATTGAGGTGCCGACTGCTGGGCCGATGCTGGCGCCGACAGCCCGAGCAGGGGCAGTGCGAGGCCGAGGAGCATCCCGGCCGAGCGCGGGCGAAGGCGATTAGACGGCATCGGTGCCCCCCTCATCGGCGCCTGTCCCCGGCTGCGGGCGACGCGGCTCCAGGGTGGGCCCGCCGGCTGGCGCCGGTGGCTGGCCCGGGTGAGGCGCAATGATGCCCTGGCGCTCGTGGGTGGTCATGATCCGTTCGATCTCGCCGGCCAGGGTCTGTACATCGTGCTGGGCGACGGTCTCGGGCAGCACGTCCAGGCCCACCGAGTTGAATAACCGGCCCCAGGCGGCCTGGGCGCGGGAGTAGGCCGCCTCGCGCTGGTACTGGGACAGCAGGTAGCGGCTCTCGGCGCGAATCACCTCGAGCTCCGAGCCGATGGAAGAGGAGGCCGCGGCCTTGGCGTAGGCCAGCAGGTCCTCGTCCACCTCGAGACTCTCGTCGCTGTACTCGAGCTCCTCGCGGGCCAGGTGGTAGCGCAGGGCGCCCACCCGCACCTGGGTCAGTACCGCCATGGACAGGGCGGTACGGCGCAGGTCGTCGGCATCACCCTGGGTGTCCTGGGCTTCGTTCAGATCGGGATAGGACAACAGCTTCAACAGGTTCAAGGACACGTTGACGCCGGTCTCGGTCCAGTCGTTGTTGTACAGGTAGTCGTTGGAGTCGTACTCGATGCCCGCGCTGACCGTGACGTTGGGCCACAGCCTGAGCTTGGCGGCTTCCAGGTCGTTCTGGTTGACCCGCTTGCGGTACCACTCCTCCATGATCTCCGGGCGGTGCTGCAGCGCCAGCTGTTCCAGGCGCTCGATATCGCTGACGTCCGGGGGAAGATCCGGTTCCGGTTCGTCGGCCAGGATCAGGCGGGTACCGGGGGGCAGCGACATCAGTGCGGCCAGTTCGGTCTTGGCCAGCTCCAGATCCTGGCGGCGCGCGGTCAGCAGGGTGGTGGAGTCGAGCAGCGCGCGCTGGTAGGCCAGTACCTCCTGGCGTGGCAGCAGTCCCTGGCGCTGGGCCTCACGGGCGGCGTCCAGGGCCACCTCGGTGCGCGCCAGCAGTACATTGAGGCGAGGAATCAGGCGTTGGGCGGCCAGCGCCCGCCAGTAGGCGTTGCGTACGTCGCGCAGCACGTTCTGGGCGACCTTGCGCCGGCGTTCCTCGGCCATCAGCATCTGGTCGGCCTTCTGCTGGTTCTCGTAGTAGGCCAGGCCGAAGTCGAGCAGGCTCCAGGACAGGCCAAGGCCCGCGGTGGAACGGTAGCGCTGCTCCGAAGTGGAGGGCCGCAGGCTTTCCTCGCCGTCCTCGATACCGATGGAGGTGCCGCCGGAGTCGTTGCTGCGATCGCTGTAGCCGGCCTCGGCGACGATGCGTGGCAGCAGTTCATGGCGCGAGACGTCACGCAGGTTCGAGGCCAGGGCGCTTTCCATCAGCTTCAGGCGATAGTCGAGGTTGTACTTGAGTGCCCGGGCGGCGGCCTCGTAGAAGGTGACCGGCTGATTGAGCGGCTCCTGCAGGCGATACATCTGGGCCTGGTCGCTGATCGCCCGCTGACGGATCTCGGTGGCGTCGAAGGGCTGGGGCTCGAGGCTGGAGCAGGCACTCAGGGTCAGGCCGGCGGTGACCGCCAGCGTGGTGAGCGGTAGTCGATGCATGCGGTGTCCTTGTCGTTCGAATCTCACAGGTCGTGCTCCCCTCGCAGCGGCGCGGTGGAGCCGGCCATGGCCGTCAGTTGTGCGCGAAAGCCTGCAGCGACTCTGGGAGAGGCGCCGGAGGTCTCATCTGGCCCGCGCCAGCCGTCCTGGGCCAGCGCTGCTGGCGCGAGGCGATCGTCCTGGTCACCATCGGCGATCCATTCGGCCCCCGGCGGCAGCTCAGGCCGGCCGTCATCTGTCGCATCGCGATTCGGCGCCTCGGCCGAGCCAGGTTGAGCGTCGCCCGGCGTCGAGCTTCGCGTCGGAATCCTCGGTTCGCCATCGGCACCAGTGGCGTTGTTCAGCAATTGTTCGCGGGTGGGAGCGTAGAGGGAGGGATCGGCCAGCAGGCCATCCGCCGTCAGGTCGGTGCGGCCGTGGCGGCCCAGCATCAGCAATTGATCCTGCTCGGCGTACAGGCGACTCAAGGCTACGCCGCGTAGCACGTACTGGCCTGGCACCTCACCCAGGCCGTTGGCCAGCGACGGGATCTGCGTCTCCAGCGGCCGGACCAGCCAGGGCTGGGCGCCGTGGGACAGGCGCAGGTAATCGAAGACCTGGCGGCTGTTGCGCTCGACCTCCGGGGTGACATAGACCACCGGGTCGACATCGCCAAGGGTGGCGCGCGACTGGCGCCCATCGTCCGGGCGCAGGAAGTGGGGGCCGGCGCCATCCCTGATCGGAATATAGGGTGCGGCGATATCCAGGGTCAGGGTCAGGGTGGCGGTGTCGCTGGCGCCGGCCTGGTCGGTCAGGGTGTAGACGAAGACCTCCTGCAACAGCGGACCCAGGCCGCTGGCGCGCAGTACCTCGCTGTTGGTGCGGTCGATAAAGTAGCGGTAGCTGCCGTCCGCCTCGATGATCAGGGTGCCGTAGCGGCCCGCCAGGCGCTCGCCGGGCGCCGCGCTGACGCCGTCCTGTGCCACCAGGGTGACCCTCTGGGTCTCGCCGTAGCGCTCGGCGTCGACGTCGGTGTCGTTGGGCAGCACATTGCCGGTGGCGTCGGGGCGGCTCGCGCCTCCGCCGATGTCCACGGCGTCGCCGCTGTCGTCGCGGGCCGTCGGTGTATCGTTGCGCCCATCGATGGTGATCGTCAGGCTGGCACTGGCGGGGCCGCCCCAGCGGTCCTCCAGCGCATAGGTGAAGACGTCGACCAGGGTCTGGCCGCTTTGACGCAACGCCTGGACCTCCGGGTTGTCGTCATCGACCTGGTAGCGGTAGCTGCCGTCGGCCTCCATCACCAGGCTGCCGTAGCGGCCCACAAGGGCCTTGCCGAGGGTGCCTTCGGTGCCGGCGCTTGGGTCATCGCCGGTGCGAACGCCGGTCACCGTCAGGTTGGGGCCGAGCAGGTTGACGCCGAGGTTGATGTCGCCATCGACGTCGCTGTCGTTGTCGAGCACATTGCCCACGGCGTCCGCCCCGGGCGTGGCGTTGTCGCGGCCACCGGCCTCCACCGCCAGGCCATCGTCGGTGCCGGGCACCGGCGCCTGGTTCTGGCCGCGCACGAACACCGTCAGTTCGGCCAGGTCCACCAGTCCCGCCAGATCACGGGCCTCGTAGGTAAAGACGTCACGGCGGAACTCCAGGGGGCCAAGCCCGAGGATCTCGGCGTTGGACTGGTCGACCGCGTAGCTGTAGCTGCCGTCGGTAGCAAGCGTCAGGGTGCCGTACTGGCCTGTCAGGGTTATCGTGCCGGCGCTGGGGGTGGACAGGGCCCCGCCTGCGGCCTCGGTGCCGGGGCGGGCGCCACTCACGGCCAGTTGGTCACCGGCGTCGATATCACTGTCGTTGTCGAGCACATTGCCGCTGGGATCACGGCCGATGCCCTGATCGCTGTCGGCCACCGCCAGGGCGACGTTGTCGGCGGCCACCGGGGCATCGTCGCGTCCCTCGATGGTCACGGTCAGACGCGCCGTGGTGCTGGCACCCAGGGGATCGACGCTGCGGTAGACGAAGACCTCGGTGAGGGTATCGTTGGCGGTTCTTAGGGCCTCCACCGCCGGATTGCTGTTATCGACCACATAGGAAAAGCTGCCGTCGGCGTTCAGGGTCAGGGTGCCGTAGCGCCCGGCCAGCGGCTGGCCGGCGTTTACCGTGGTGGTGTTGAAGCGGACCTGATCGACACTCAGTGTCTGTCCATCCACGTCGTCGTCGTTGGTCAGGACATTGCCACTGGGGTCGTCACCTGGGGTGGCGTTGGCGGTACCCCCGGCTTCCACCGCGATGGCCTGGTCGGCCACCGGGCTTGGCGGATCGTTGGCGCCGGTGACGGTGACGACCAGCTCGGCCAGGTCCGGATTGCCGGCGGTGTCGATCAGCCGATAGGTGAAGGTCTCGCTCAGGGTGGCGCCTGCCGCCAGTGCCTGGACGGCGGCGTTGTCGCCGTCGACCACGTAGCGGTAGCTGCCGTCGGCGTCTACCGTGAGCCGCCCGTACTGACCATCGACGCTGGCGCTGACGCCACCGAGGCCGGTCATGGCGCCGCCGGCCGTCTCGCTGCCGGGGCGAATGGCGCCGATGGAGAGCGCACCCTGGTCGATGGTATCCACGTCACTATCGACCATGTCGCCGTCGTCATCAGCGATCAGATTGCCGGTGCCGTCCACCGCCGGCGTGGCGCCGTCGGTGGACGGTGCCTGGGCGCTGGTGGTGTTGTCGGTGGCGACGGGGTTGTCCTGGGCGCCTTCGATGGTGATGGTCAGCACCGCGATGTCATCGAGGCCCTCTGCGTCGGTGACCAGGTAGCTGAAGGTCTCGCTCAGGGTATCGCCCACCGCCAGGGCTTCGACGTCTGCGTTGTCGTCAGCGATGACGTAGGTATAGCTGCCATCCGGATTGATGGTCAGGGTGCCGTAGCTGCCGTCTACGGCGGTGGCGCCGGTGACCTCATCGAAACTGCCGAGGAGCTCATCGCCAACACGGATCCCGGACACCGCCTTGGTCTCGCCGTTGAGGTCGACGTCGGTATCGTTGGTCAGCACATTGCCGCTGGCGTCCTGGCCGGCGGTGGCGTTGCTGATGCCACCTTTCTCGATGGCCACGCCGCCGTCATCGACGCCCACCGGGGCGTCGTTGGCGCCTTCGATGGTGATGGTGATGGTGGCCTGGGAGGTGGCGCCCGCGCGATCGCCGATCTCATAGACAAAGGTTTCGGTCAGCGTATTGCCGCTCAGCCTCAGCGCCTCGACGTCAGCGTCGTCGTTGTCGAGCTGGTACTCCGCCGAGCCGCTCGAGGAGATCAGCAGGGTGCCGTAGCTGCCCTGGATACGGGTGGGCGAGGCGGGGTCGCTGTTGACCGCCTGCAGTGAGCCCGCGGTGGTGCCCGCCCGGACTACCGTCAGCACGTCGGGGTCGGCGTCACCTTTGTCGGGGTCTTTGTCGTTGCCGAAGACCAGACCGTTGGGGTCGATGCCGCCGATATTGAAGCGCCCCCCGGCCTCCACGGCGGTGGCGCTGTCGTCGATGGCGACAGGGTCGTCGTTGACCGCGATGACCTCGATGGCCAGTGTATCGCGGTCGGTCAGGGCGTCGTCGATCTTCTCGCCGGGGATGCCGTTGCCGTTGTCCGGGTGATCGCCGAAGTTGCCGTTGTCGCTGGTGACGATGGTCAGGGTATCGTCACCGTTGAAGTTGTCGTCGCCTTTATAGTGGAGGGTGGCGAGGGCGGCGTTGATCTCGGCGACGCTGCCGGTGAGTTTTAATTTTTTTCCGTCGTTTTCGACGGTGGTCATGGAGTCATAGTCGTCGTCCACGCTTAGCTTCCCGTGGTCGACGCTCAAGGTCGTGGTGATCGGCTCGGCGCCGTACTGGCCGGGCGTCAGGGTGTCGGGGTCGGCAATCGAGATGCCGGTGATGGCAAATTCGGTGTCTTCGTTGCCGGAGGCCGGCGAGGTCGGCAAGGTGTGCACCGGGGCGTCGTTGAGTTCGACATAGCCGATATTGGCCTCGTAGGTGTCGCCGTCTACGGCGCCGGTGATCAACGACAGGCTGCCGTCGTCGAAGGTGCCACCGTCGGAGTCGATACGTGCCTTTAGTTCGCCGGCACTGCCGTCGGTGAGGCTTTCGCTGGCCGAGATGCGATAGCTGCCCTTGGGCAGCACGCCGAAGGAGTAGTTGCCGTTTGCGTCGGTGACGGTGCTAAAGGTGAGATCCTCGGCGTCGTCGAAGTCGCCGTCGTTGTTGCCGTCCCAGGTCAGGGTCACACTGACGCCGGCCAGGCCATCGCCATCGGGTGCGGTGCTGGCGTCGGCGCTGAGGGTGTCATTCCACAGGGTGCCTTCGATCAGCCCGAGACTCGCCCCGGCGGTCAACACATAGTCGTTGAGCCCGCCGCTGCCGTCGGTATCGGTACGCTCGCCCTTGTCCGTGCCATCGTCGCCGACATCACTGCCAGCAAAGCCATCGAAGCTGCCGTCGTCGGGCAGGCTGGACCAGGCAAGACGGGCCTCGGCATCATCGGCCGCCACCGGCGCGTTGTTGGGTACCTCGACGCGATAGGACACGCTGACCTCGCTGCCCGGGTCGAGCCGCTCGAACGAGATGGTGAGCGCGTCGTCATCCGGGGCGGATACCGTCACCCCGGAGGGCAATCCGCTGTAGGTGCCGCTGCCGTCATCGAAGGTGGGGGTGTAGGTGGTGCCACCGATAGTAAGGCTGTCGAGGCGATAGTCATCGCCGTCGTCGAAGGCGTCGGTCAGCACCACATCGTAGGCGGGCATGCCACCGTTCTGAGTAAAGGCAACGGTGACGCTGGCGGTACCGGTGTTGTCATCCGGAGCGGGATCGAAGTCCACCACCGTCTTGGTCATATCGGTAAAGGACGGCTCGACGATTCGTTCGTAGATTTCCTCGCTCTGGAAACTGGTGCCGTCGCGGCTTTCGGTCACGACCATGCCAAGCTCTGTCCCTGCCTGGTTGGTCGAGACGTTGTCGACCCGCACATTGAACTCGAGCGAAATGCCTTCCTTGTCGAGGTCGTTGTTGGTGTTGGTGATGGTGCCCAGGTCGATGGTCAGGGTGCGTCCATCGCCGCTGATGGTGTAGCGGGCAGGGTCGAGCACACCCTCCGGTCCGACGCTCAGGTCGCTCTGGATGTACCCGGCCTCGGGGGACTGGCCATTGCCATCGACGGAATCGGCGTTGGTGTTAAGGTTGCTTGTCAGACCGCCACCGTTGGCGATGAAGGCCATCTTGATCTGGTTGGCCGTCTCCGGGAGAATGGTGAGACCTTCATCGACCTGAATCGTCAGTTGATAGTTGTCCGTAGTGCCTTCGGGCAGCAGCGCCACCACCCGGTAGCGGATGATTTCACCCACCGCGACGTCTTCGCGGGTGTCGCCGGTCGGGTCTGCAGCAGCGGTGCTGTCCAGCCCGCCGACGCGGGACACCTGCAGTGTCTGAGCGATCGGGATCGCCTGGATATCGATCTGCCGATAGTCGTTGAGGGAGCCATCCCCCAGTTCCCCGTTGGCTCCTGTCCGTTCGGTACCATTGCTGGAGCTGGTCTCGTCGAGACTGGTCCAGTCGACCCGGGCCTCGGAGGTCAGGTTGGCCAGATCCGCGGCAGTGGCGCCCACGGTGCCACCGATGGTCAGGGTGATGGAATGGCCGGTACGCAGGTCGAGATCGAATCCACTCTTGAGGCTGAGTTGATAGCCGTCGGTGTCGTTGCCGGTGATCTCGAAGTCACCCACGGCGGGCCCGTTGGCGTCGCTGAAACTCACCGCCTCAAGGCTGACGCCGTCGAGTTCAGCAGGTAGCTGGACAGACAGCCCCAGGTCGAAGGCGTCGACCCCCGAGGTGTTCGAAAAGGTGACGGCGTACTCGATGGCGTCACCAGAGTCGACTCCGAGACCCGGGTCGGAAGGAGTGGTCAGCGCCTGTTCGATGCTGACCGTGGGTTCCACCAGGGTGGTGGTCGGGCCCGTACCGGGCTGACTGACGTCGCGATCCACGGCGGTGCTGCCGTTGACCTCATCACCGTCGACGTCCTGATAGGTCAGGCCCGCCTTGTGTTCGTGTTCGGTGCCTTGCTGGTTGTTGAGGGTGTTGGTGGCAATCAGGCGGACGCGCAGAACAAAGGTATTGTTGCCGGTGTCGTTGTCGCCGGTGGCGCCGGCGGCGCTGAAGGTGAACTGGCCATCGACGCCATCGACGCCATCGACGCCATCGACGCCTAGGGTGCCGCCACTGCCGGCAAGGCCTGAGACGGAGACACTGCCTGCGAAGTCGGCGCTTAAGTTGTCGCTGCCGGCGGCCAGGGTGATCAGTTTATAACCCGAGCCATTGTAGGAGGTATCCAGCGCCATGCCCGGCGGTATCAGGTCATTGACCCTGAGTTCCTGGGTAGTGCCTTCTGGCAGGGTCACCACGATGTCGTAGAGCATCGACTCGCCGACCACCAGGTCGGCGCCGTCGGTGTGGGTCTCGCTTGAATCGTCGTCAGTGGCGTCGCCGCCGACGGCGAAGGTGGTGGTGATGGTTGGCGCCGCCACCTGCTGGGTCGCGTCGTCATCGAGATCCGTCGGGGTAAAGTCGGTGCCACCGTCGACGCTGGCGTAGTTGGTGAGCGTTGCCGTGGTGCCGAGGGTGCGACTGGCGCTGACCGTCGCGGCCACGGTCACGTCGTAGGTGATGACGATGATGTTGGTGCCGGCGGCGTCGCTGGCGCTGCCATCCCGCCCGGCCTGCAGCGTGGCCGTGCCGCTGTCGTCGAGCAGGGTGATGGTGGTGCCACTGACGCTATAGTCGGTGCCCTCGATCAGCACGCTGCCGTCACCGAGCGTCAGGGTCAGGTTGGCACTACCCAGGCTGTCGCCGACAAAGTCCAGGTCCGTGGGCAGCTCGATCTCGGTCGTCACGTCGAAGGCGCCGCCGCCGCCGGTGTTCTCGAGCAGCGTGGCCAGGCGCAGGGTGTCGCCGGCGTCGATGTCGGTGACGTCGCCGTCCACCGCCGCCGGGTCGGTAATGCTGCCGGTGAAGGGCGCACCTGTCGTGTCGGGCGCATTCCAGCTGCCGCTGGTGCCGCTGACGCTGCCGTTGGTCGAGGACACCACCCCATGGGTGATGGTGACGACCGGCTCGGCCACCGACTGCACCTTGACCACGTCCTGGGTCACCAGTTCGGTCTTGTCGAGGGTGGTGGTCTGGCGCGATTCGGCCAGCACATCCAGCGAGCGGCCATCGGCGAAGGGCTGATCCCCCACCGTCATGGTGAAGCTCAGGGCGATGGTGCTGGCCTCTGTGGTGGTCAGGTCTGCCAGGGTAAAGATGATGGCGTTGCCGGGACCGCTCGCTACGCTGGTGATATCGCCCGCCCAGCTGTTGTCCGCTGCCAGGGACCACTGGCCGGGGCCAGTACCTTGCGTCCAGCTGATGCCCGAGGTGTCGAGCAGCGGCAGCGGCAGGTAGGCGATCAACTGGAAGTTCTCGTGGTCGCCGGTGACCAGCTCGTAGCGCAGGGTGAAGGTCACCTGGTCGCCGGGGGCCAGTTCGCTGGCGCCTCCTTCGATGGCGATGTCCACCTGGCTGGTGGGCACCGTCAGTTCGGTGCTGGAATCGTCGGTCTCGCTATCGCCGGTCAGGTTGTTCGGGTTGAGCAGCAGGGTGGCATCGACCTCGGCGGCATTGCCGATACTATCGCCTTCGTTGATGGCAGGGTGGTCGGTCACGTCCTCGTCTGCATAGGCGTCGTCGATGACCGCGCGATAGCTGATCAGCGCACGGGTGGCGCCGGCGTCGATCACCCCATCGAAGGCGGCGTCGCCGGCGAGCCAGGCCTGGTCGACCAGGGCGTTCTCGATCGACTGGGCGATATCGAAGCCAAGGGTGGTGGTGCCATCGGCATTGACGCTGGTGGTGACCACCAGATCGATGGTGGTGGCGTCATCACCGCTGTAGAGGATCAGCGTCGGGGTGCCGTCGAGGGTCTGGCCGTCGCCGAGGGTATCGGTGACGACAAACTGACCCTCGAGCTGGGTGTCCTCGCCAAAGGCGAAGTAGTCCGACAGCGCCATCTCCAGCCGGTATTCCAGGGTGTCACCCGGGGTCAGGCCGCTGGTGCCGGTATCGATGGCCAGGGTGGCGGTCTTTTCCAGGGTGATCGACTTGGCAACGAAGCTCAGCTCATCGCCGGTACCCTCGAAGCTGACCTTGCCGTCGGGATCGTCGGGATTGCGGTCGCGATCGTCCAGCGGCAGCCAGACGCCGCTGCCGGTGGGGGCGCCAAAGGTGATCGTCTGGTCGTTGCCGGTCACCGGGTCGAGGACAGGGTCGCCGTTGGCATCGGTCTCCGGCACATAGAAGTCGACCCGGCTGGACTGGGCCTCGGTGAGGTTGGCGTAGGTCACCGTGTAGGAGGTGATGAAGGCATCGCTGTTGATCAGCGCCTGTATGGTCAGATCACCGGTGTAGGTGTTGCCGCTGGCCAGGGTGATGGAGGTCAGGGTGCCGTTGCCGGGATCGATGGCGGTGACCTGAACGTTGTCCGGAACCGGCTGGGTGATGACCACGTCGGTCAGGGTCTGGGCGGTGGCACCGGCGCCGGCCGGTCGCACCGTGGTGACCAGGCTGTGGGGGTAGTTCTCGCCGGTGGTGGTGTCGCCCTCGCTCATGTCGAGGCTCTGCTCCACCGCGATGACCGTGGGGGTGATGGTGAAGGCGACGGCACTACCGACCAGGCTGGGGTCCTGCTCCGGGTTGGACAGGGCATCGTTACCGAGCTCGAAGCCGGCCATGGCCTGGATGACCAGGTCCGGGCTGCCGTTGGTCTGGGAGGTATCGGCCAGTTCGCTCAGCTCGCCGGTAAAGGTGACGTCGATACTTGGCTGGTCGCTGGTCAGGCTGGCGAAGGGCAATGCCGCCACCACCAGGGTGTCGCCGGCCTGGGCGCCATAGGCCGAGGCCAGCACGGTGATCGGGTCGCCATTGGCGTCCTTTGCCAGTGGGTGCACCGCCTCGCCGTTGGCGTCGAAGGTCACCTGGTAGAGGTCGAGTTGCCCTCCCAGGTAGCTTGCCGAGGTGATGATGACGCCATCGTCGACCTCGGCGCCGGCGCCGTCCTTGCCGGTAGCGGGCACGATCAACTGGACAAAGGGGGCGTAGCCCTCCTGGGCGGTGGAAGCATTGGACACGCTGACGGTGAACTGAAATTCCTCACCCAGCGGCACCTCTGTGGCGGATTCGCCGAGCGACGCCGTCGGCTCGGCGTCGGCCAGCAGGCCATCCAAGGGTGCCAGGGCGGCGAGTGCCACGCCACGGTCGTCAGCCAGTTGCCCCTGTTGACGCTCCAGCTCCCAGTCGCCGCCCAGGCCACTGTGGCCGGTATCATCGGTGGAGGCGCCCACGTCCATGCCGGTGGCGCTGGCGAGACCTTCCACCAGTTCGAGCCCAGCGTCGGTGGCGCCGATGCGACAGCCGTAGAGCAGCAGGTCGGCGTCGGCCGTCAGTGCCTCGCGCCACTGGCCGAGGCTCGCCGTCAGGCTCGTGAGAGTGTCGTTGCCGACCAGGGTATCGCCGAGCTGAAACTGTCCTGAGGCGCCGTGGCTGAAGATCTCCACGCTCTCGACCTGGTCCATGCCGGCCAGGGCCGCGGTGATGGCCTCGATACCGTTCTCGTCGGCGTCCACCTCGAGCAGTTCGGCGTCGTCGGCCAGCCCCTCGCGGATCGTCTGGCGCTGGGCGTCGGAGAGGCGGGCGTCCACCACCACCAGGTGGCGAGCGGGAGCCCCGGCGCCAGCGGGGCTGTCAGCCTGGGTGGCCGGTGCCTGGCCGTCGCCGTCTGTCGGCTGGTGCTGGTTGGGTTTCCCACCGTCGCCATCGCTGGCGGGGTCGGGGGTGGCCGCCATGGCGCCATCGAACAGCAGGCGTGGCTCCAGCGCGATCAGCCGTGAACGAGTTCCCTTCATACCGACTCCTGCCTTTCCTTGTTGTCACTGTATCGATGGCAGATGACGCTTTTAATGCCATATCTGCACAATACCCTAAACATAGACGTTGATTCTCATTCTGTGCCGAAAAAGTGGAGGAGTGGCTACGCGGATCAGGACGGTAGTGACAAGGCTATGGTAGGCGGCTGACGCCAAGGCCCCAGCCCTTCACTCGAGGGCTGGCAGGGCCCTTTTTTGGGGGAGGGCGAACGTCAGGAATGCCCGCTGAAGCAAATAACGTGAGGGTTAACGCCGAAAACGATGTGGAACCACTGACGTTTCCGGGGAGGAATGCCGGTGGGGGCGAGCCGAGCAGGCGCGTGAGGAAAAGAGGAAAAAGCGGCCTGTGCCGGCGGTCGATCGACATTGGCCGGCACAGGGAAAGGCGGGAAGGTCACATCGACATGGGCGTCGATGTCGGTGCGGATGGCGAAGCGACGTTACACCCGACGTGGTTGTCCAAAGGGGCGCCAGGCGCGACGTACAGGTTGTACCCCCGGGAAGTGGTGTTCGACCTGACGCAGGCACAGCGTCAGCACGATGGTCAGCAGCAGATAGACGGCGGCGATCAGCAGCAGTGGTTCGTAGGTCAGGAAGGTCTCGTCGCGAATGATGTTGGCCGCCTGGAGCAGATCCATCATGGCGATGGTCGAGACCAGCGGGATCGACTTCAGCAGCAGGATCATCTCGCCGGTGAGGGTGGGCAGACACAACTGTACCGCGCGGGGTAGCCACAGACGCCAGAATACCTGGAACGGGCTGAGGCCGAAGGCCCGCCCGGCCTCGCGCTCGCCTGGCGGTACGCTGAGCAGGGCGCCGCGCAGGATCTCGCCGCTGTAGGCGCCGACCGAGAGGGTGAAGGTCAGGGTGGCGTAGAAGAACGGGTCGCGCAGCAAGCCCCAGAAGATGCTGTCCTGGATGCCGGGGATGCCTTCCAGCAGTCGACCCACGCCGTAGTAGAAGAAGAACAGCTGCACCAGCAATGGGGTGCCGCGAATGACCGAGGTCACCGCCGTGGCCGTCCAGGCCAGCGGTCGGGGGCCCCTGATGCGTGCCATGGCCATGCCGACGGCCAGGGTGAGGCCGGCGATGGCCGATACCAGCAGCAGCCACAGGGTATTGATCAGGCCTTCGATGAGGTATTCCTGATAGAAAGGGTCGCTCAACCAGCTGAAGTCCATGTCAGGTCTCCCGGGGCTGGGGGTGAGAGTGGGGCTGGCCGCGTTTGACATGCCATGAACGTCCAAAGGGCGCAATGAAATGACACCAGCGCATATCAGGTTTCCTGGCTCTGAGGCTGTCCACGCCTGACCCGGCGCTCGATCAGCGCGAAGACCAGGTTGGACGACAGCGTCATCATCAGATAGAGCACACCGGCGGCAGCGTAGAACAGAAAATGCGCACGGGTGCTGGCGGCGGCCTGTTGGATGGTGAAGAACAGTTCGCTGTAGCCGATCACGCTGATCAGGGCGGTGTCCTTGATCAGGATCAGCCAGAGGTTCGACATCCCTGGCAGGGCGTTGGGCAGCATCGCCGGCAGGGTGATGTGGAGAAAGCGTGCCCAGGGGGAAAAGCCGAAGGCGTCGGCGGCCTCGAGCTGGCCTTTGGGGATGGCCGAGATGGCGCCGCGGAACACCTCTGTCATGTAGGCGCCCTGGACGAAGGCCAGCACCCCCACGGCGGTGACGAAGCCGTTGATGGCGACCTGTCCGGGCAGGCCCAGGGCGTTGGTCAGGGCGGTCAGGGCCTGGGAGCCGGCGTAGTAAAGCAGGATGATCAGCAAAAGCTCCGGCACCGCACGCACGCCGGTGGAATAAGCGCCGCCGATTCCGCGCAGCCAGGCGTGTCGAGACAGCCGGCAGGCGGCACCGACAAAGCCAAGCAGCACGCCGATGGCGTAGGCCAGGCAGGCGATCTGCAGGGTGGTGAGGGCGCCGTCGAGGATCGGTCCGGCCCAGTCGGCCAGCCCCTCCTGAGAAGCGTTGTTCATGGGGCATTCTCGTCGTGGGTGAAAGTCGCGATGGCAGGGGGCCTGGTGCGCATCCGGCGTCTGTTGCCGGCGTTCGACCAGGCCCCGGCCTCAGGCAGAAGCGTCGTTCACACGAGCGCAGACATTTTCGTACAGGCCCTAGCCCACGCAGACGTCGGTGCCGAAGTAGCGCTTGGACAGCTCGCTGCAGATGCCCTGCTGATTGACCGCCTCGATGGCGGCGTTGACGTCCTCGGTCAGGGCGTCGTCCTCCTGGCGCAGGCCGATGCCGACGCCTTCACCGTAGGCCTCGTGGTGCGGCGCCGTGGCCTTGATCTCGAAGTCGGCGGCTTCATCGCGTTCGACCAGCTCGGTCATGGCGATCTCGTCGGCCAGGATCAGGTCCAGGCGGCCGGAGAGCAGGTCGCGATTGACCTGTTCGGCCTGGTCGTACAGACGGATGTCGACGCCGCTGTCACGCAGGGCGCGACGGGCGTAGGTGGCGTTGGTGGTGGCGCTCTGCACCCCCAGCACTTTGCCGTCCAGGCCCTCGGGCGGCTCGATGTCCAGTGAGCGGGCGGCGACGTAGGCACCGGGGGTGAAGTAGTAGGGCGAGCTGAAGTCGATGACCCGCAGGCGCTTCTCGGTGATCGACATGGAGTTCATGATCATGTCGATGCGTCCGGCCTTGAGCGAGGGGATGATGCCGCTCCAGCCGGTCGGGGTGATCTCGCACTGACGGCCCATCTGGTCGCAGATGGCCGATGCCAGTTCCACCTCGAAACCGGTCCAGTCACCGTCGGAGGAGGTGTAGGTGAAGGGCGGATAGGGTTCGGCGGAGATGCCGATCTTGAGGGGCTCGCCAGCGTCCTGGTTGGCTGCCTGGTCGGTCGCATGGGCGCTGCCGATGGTGGCGGCGCCGAGGGTCGTGGCGAGCGCGACGCCCAGGGCAAGGCGACGAGCGAGGTCGGCTGACGGGCGCAGGGAATGGGATACGGTCATGGGAACTCCTGGTTGTTGTGTGACTGGCAGTCAAGCTGCGGGGGCGATGAAGCGCCGGCAGCGTTCGTTGTTGCTGTGTTCGAAGATGCGCTCGGGGGGACCGGCTTCGCCGACGACGCCGCGGTCGAGGAACACGATCTGGTCGGATACCTCCCGGGCGAAGGCCATCTCGTGGGTCACCATCAGCATGGTGCGCCCCTCGTCGGCCAGGCCGCGGATGACCCCCAGCACCTCGTTGACCCTTTCCGGGTCCAGCGCCGAGGTAGGCTCGTCGAACAGCAGGATCTCGGGCTCCATGGCCAGCGCTCGGGCGATGGCCACACGCTGCTGCTGGCCACCGGAGAGAAACGCCGGGTAGGCGTCGGCGCGCTCGGCCATGCCGACGCGCTCCAGATAGTGGGCGGCCAGGGCGTTGGCCTTCCTGCGTGAGATTCCCTTGACCCGCACCGGGGCCTCGCTGACGTTGCCGAGCACGGTCAGGTGCGGCCAGAGGTTGAACTGCTGGAACACCATGGAGACCTTGCCGCGCAGGCGTTGCAGCTGATGGCGACTGAGCGGCATGTCGGTATGGCTGCTGCGGGGGCCCTGCTCGGTGAAGCGGATGCGTTCATCGGCGATGGACAGGCTGCCCTGCTGGGGCCGCTCCAGCAGGTTCATGCAGCGCAGCAGGGTGCTCTTGCCGGAGCCACTGGCGCCGATGATGGTGGTCACGGTGCCTTCGGCGACGCTCAGGGAAACGTCGCGCAGCACGCTGGTGTCCCCGTAGCGCTTGACGAGGTGACGAGCCTCGACCACGGGGGAGGTCGGGCTCAAGTCGTCGCTGGTGGTGACGGATGGTGGCATAGGCGACTCAGGGGCTGGTGACAAGACAGGCATCGGCAAATTCACGAAGCCGTGTTGCGGCGCGACTCAGGCGCTCCGGGGGCTGGGTCAGGCTCAGCCTCACGAAGCCAGCCGCCGAGGGGCCGAAGGCCTCGCCGGACAGCACCGAGATGCCGCATTCGTCGAGCAGGCCATCGGCGAACTCGGCCGATGACAGACCAGTGGCGCGGATGTCGACCATCACGAACATGCCGGCGTCCGGGCAGATCGCCTTGACCGAGTCGGCGCCATCGAGGGCGCGGCAGACGCTGTCGCGGCGCTCGCGGTAGGCGGCGTGCATGGTGGCAAGCTCGGGGAGGTCGCTGTCGAGCGCGGTGATCGCCGCGTCCTGGATAAAGTCCGGGCAGCCGTACAGCATGCACAGCGCCAGATTGTCCAGGTGCTCGATCAGCGCCTCGGGCGCGACCACCCAGCCCAGCCGCCAGCCGGTCATGGCGTGGGACTTGGACAGGCTCGAGATCACCACGCTGCGATTGGCCATGTCGGGCAGCGCCAGCGGGCTGTGGTGCTCGCCCTCGAAGATCAGCTCGGCGTAGACCTCGTCGGAGATCAGCCAGAGGTCATGGCGGTGACACAGCTCGGCGATCTGCTCCCACTGCTGCCGGGTCATCGACTGGCCGGTGGGGTTGTGGGGGCTGTTGAGCAGGATCGCTCGGGTGTTGTCGTTGATCGCGGCGGCGATATCGGCCACGTCGAGTCGAAAGCCGGCCTCTGGCCGCAGCGGCACTCGGGCCAGTCGTGCACCGGTCGACTGGATCACCGCCTCGTAGGTGACGTAGCTCGGCTCCGGCACGATCACCTCGTCGCCAGGGTCGAGCAGGCATTGGGCGGTGGCGTAGAGCCCGCACTGGGCGCCGGCCATCACGATCAGTCGCTCGGGGGACACCTCGACACCCTGATGGCGACGATAGTGGCGGCTGATGGCTTCGCGCAGCTCACCCTTGCCCTGGACGTCGGCATAGTGGGTCGCGCCGCGGTCGAGGCTTTGCTTGGCCGCCTCGATGATCGGGTCGGGGGTGGTGAAGTCGGGATCGCCCACCGACAATACGGTGATGTCTTCACCGCTGGCCTGGCGCTTCAGCGCACGCACATGGATGTCCCAGGCGGCGGCGCCTTCGCCGGCGATGCGTTGGGTCAGGGCGGAGACTTTCATGGTGAAGGGTCCTTGTTGTCGGAAGCGGCGGGAGCGTCGATGCCGAGGCGGCGCAGTTCCGCCCGCCAGGCAAGCTCGGTGCCCTGGGGGCTCGCGGCCCAGTCGTCGTACTGGCGGGCCACCTTTTCGCAAAGCTCAGGACTGGCGCTGACCAGCGCCGCCCCGGTGGCCTGGGCCGCGAGCTGGGCCTGGCAGGAGCGCTCCAGGTCGCGCATGCGCAGAAAGGCGTCGCCGACGCTTTCGCCGACCACCAGCAGGCCATGCTGGCGCAGGATCATGCTCATGTGCTCGCCGAGGTCACGTACCAGCCGTTGGCGCTCGTCCAGGTCGAGGGCGATGCCCTCGTAGTCGTGATAGCCGATGCGTCGATAGAACTGCATCGCCCACTGGTTCAGCGGTTCAAGGCCCTGCTCGAGGCAGGACACGGCGACCCCGGCGACGCTGTGGGAGTGCAGTACACAGTGGGCGTCGGGTCGCGCCGCGTGGATGGCGCTGTGGATGGTGAAGCCGGCCGGGTTGATGCCGAGGCCGGTGGGATCGTCGAGCACCTGGCCGTGCTCGTCGACAGTCACCAGAGAGTCGGCGGTGATCTCCTCGAAGCGCAGACCGAAGGCATTGAGCAGGAAGCGCCCCGGGGCGACTCGCGCCGAGATATGGGTCGAGATGCCGTCATCCA
Organism: Halomonas sp. OfavH-34-E; assembly: GCF_024124525.1. NCBI lineage: Bacteria > Pseudomonadati > Pseudomonadota > Gammaproteobacteria > Oceanospirillales > Halomonadaceae > Halomonas > Halomonas sp. OfavH-34-E. The sequence goes on from NZ_JAMXRY010000052.1 coordinate 29,440, forward strand.
TGCCATCCATGGCCATCAGCCGGTAGGCGGCGGCCAGGTCGCGGCGGATGCGCTGCTGGCGGCTGTCTTCGCTCACAGGCTCGCCTCCAGGGCGGCCAGGGCGTCATCGCCGTCGCGGGTGGTGACGCCTTCGAGGAAGGCAGCGCGCTTGTCGGGATGCTGCTCGAGCCACTCTCGGGCGACCTCATCGAGGTCACGCTCCTCGAGGCTGAAGGCCTTGATGAACTCGCTCTGCTCATGCGCGCTGAACACGAACTGGTCGAGCAGTCGGGTCAGGTTGGGATTGGCCTCGGCGAACTCGCTGGCGACGATGGTCTTGACGTCGCTGCGGCCGTTGTCGGGGCCGAACACGCCTTCGCTGTCGTCGAGAATGTGCACGTCGTACTCGGGGATCATCCAGTGAGGCGTCCAGCCGTAGAAGACGATCCAGCGCTGTTCGTTCACCGCCGCCTTGACTTCGCTGAGCATGCCGGGGGTCGAGGAGGACATGACCTCCCAGTCACCGAGCCCGTGGGTGTCGCTGTCGATGGCGGCGTGGATGAAGTCGGTCACGGTGGAGCCGCTTTCGATCGAGTAGAAGGTGTGCTCGAAACGCTCGGCGTTCTGCGCCTCGCCCAACTGGGAAGCGTCGGTGATACCGGCCTCGGCCACGTAGCCGGGCACGGCGAATCCCATGCGCGCCCCGGTCACGTTGTTGCCTAGATCGACGATGGCGTCCGCCGCCATGGCGGCGTCGTAGCTTTCCTGCTGGGCCGGCAGCCAGCCGGCCAGAAAGGCGTCGCTGTCGCCGGTGGTCAGGGTCTTGTAGCCCACCGTGGAGCTGAGCTCCTGGCGTTCGACCTGGTAGCCCAGGGGCGCGACGAGCTGCGCCAGGATCTCGCTCTTGACGGTGACCCCGGGCCAGGGCGGGACGACCAGGCTAAGCTCATCGTCGCGGTCAGCGGCCTGGGCGGAGGCGGCGGCAAGGCCGAGCGCGGCTGCCAGGGCGATGGAACGGGGCTTGTGCGAGAAACATCGAGTCACGGGGAACTCCTTCGTTATTTTATGGATGCATAACTGATGCATAAGTGATGCATGGTCGGGACGCCGTCGATCCGCTCGGTGCCGGCGTCCTGCCTCAGTGTTCGAGCTGGCGACACCAGGCCAGGGCGTCGATCTCGACGATCAGCGGTGAACCGGCATCATTCAGGCTTGAAAGCGCCGACGCCAGGTCGTCGGCGCTGGCGACCTGACGATAGCGGCAGTCGAAGGCCTGGGCGAGAGCGGCGAAGTCCGGGGGAGCCAGATCGACCCCCACGTGAGCGACACCGTCGGCGCTCATGTAACGGCGTATCTCGTCGTAGCCGTCGTTGTTCCAGATCAGGATCGCCAAGGGCCTTGCCAGGGCGGTGTCGGCGCAGGCCGCATCGCTCGAATCACGGTCGATTGCCCCCTGCTCGGCGCGGGCGCGGTCGGCCTCCAGGGCGATATCCCGGGCGGTGGCAAGCTCTCCCAGCACGAACTGCAGGCCACCGTCGCCGACCAGCGCCACCACCGGCAGATCCGGTCGTGCCAGCCCCGCGCCCAGGGCCGCAGGCAGGCCGTAGCCCAGGGTGCCGAAGCCGGTGGCGGCGTTGAACCAGCGACGTGGCGCCGGGCGTCTGGCCACCACGTTGCCGGCGTACACCGGGCCGGTGGAGTCGCCGACGATGATCGCCTCGGGCAGCACCTCGTCGAGGGTGGCAAACAGTGGCCGATACCGCGCGAGCTCCGGGTCATCGGCGAGGGCCAGCTCGTGGCGCACGCGCTCGCAGCGCTCGCGACCGACCTCTCGTTGCGGCCGGCCTTCATCTTCGCCGCGCTCCAGTGCGACCAGCAGGGCCTCGGCGGTCAGCCCGATATCGGCCACCAGGGCCAGGTCGGCGATGTGACTGCGCGCCAGTTGCTCGGCGTCCAGATCGACCCGGATCAGGCTGCCCTCGAGCTTGAAACCGTCGTCGAACACCAGGTCGTAGTCGGTTTCGCCGAGTTCGGTGCCAAGGGCCAGGATGACGTCGGCCTGCCGGGCCAGTCGGCGTGTCGCCGGCAGGCTGGCGGTGGCGCCCAGGTCCAGCGGATGGTCGGCACCGAGCAGCCCGCGGGCATTGATGGTGGTCAGGGTGGGGGCGTCCAGGTGTTCGACCAGGGCGGTGACGCTGGTGGCGGCGGCGCAGGCGCCACCTCCCACCAGTACCAGCGGGCGCTGTGCCTCGCCCAGCAGTCGGCTGGCGGCCGCGACGGCCTGGGGCGCTGGCGCCGGGGGAAAGACGCGCATCGCCGCAGGCATCGGTGCCTTGACCGGGGCGGCGAACAGATCGATGGGGATCTCGATATGCACCGGCCCCGGGCGTGCGCCCTGGAACACGGCGAAGGCGCGGGCCAGCACTTCGGGCAGCGCCTCGGGATCGAGCAGGGTATGGCTGAAGCGGGCCACCCCGGCCAGGGTCTGGCCCTGGTGGGGCATCTCGTGGAGACGGCCCTGGCCGCGCCCAAGCGTCGACACGGTATTGACGCTGGAAATCACCAGCATCGGCACCGAATCGGCCAGCGCCTGGCCCATGGCGGTGGCGATATTGGTCATGCCCGGGCCCGTGATGATGAAGCAGGCGGCGGGGCGCCCGCTGGCCCGGGCGTAGCCGTCGGCCATGAAACCGGCGCCCTGTTCGTGGCGTGGCGTGACATGGCGAAGTCGCGAATGCTCGAGGCCCCGGTACAGCTCGACGGTGTGCACGCCGGGAATGCCGAAGACGGTGTCGATCCCCTGGGCCTCGAGCAGCTCGATCAGGCGCTGGGCGCAGGTGGTCATCGGCAGGCCTCCTGGGCATTCGCCTTGGGCTCGGGGCTCGAGTCGCTGTCTTCTACCACGCTCGGCAGGCCGCCGAAGGGTTCGCGGCCCATGACGTTTTCGATCATCGGCAGGAAGGCGCCCAGTGGCAGGGTGTCGTAGTCGGGGTCGAAGCTGGTCTGGTCCCAGTCGTCGCAGAAGCGCACCGTGCGGGCGTAGGCCGGGTGGTCGCGATAGGCCTCACGGGCGTGGCGATCCTGGCCAAAGAAATGGCGGTAGTGGTATCCCTGAAACAGCTCGTGGTGACGGATCATCCAGACATTGAGCGGGTCGACGAAAGGCTCGAGGATGGCGGCGGCGATCTCGGCGTGATTGGCCGGGGCCAGGTCGTCACCAATGTCGTGGAGCAGGGCGCAGACCACGGTCTCTTCATCGGCGCCGTCACGCAGCGCGCGGGTGGCGGTCTGCAGACAGTGCTCGTAGCGGTCCACCGGGTAGCCGTGGGTGTCGCCCTTGAGTCGCTCCAGGTGGGCGAGCACACGACGGCAGGCGTCGCTCTGGTAGGCACGAAAGTGCCGGTCGATCAGGCGCCACTCTTCGGCGGTGCTCTGGTCAAAGCGCGCGAAGCGGGCCTGGGTCAGTGCGAGATCGCTGGTGCTCATGCGCTGGCCCCCTGGGTGGTTCGTGCGAGGTTGTCGGCGGTACCGGCTTCCGAGTCGTGTGCGGGCTTGAGCCGATCCTTCAGCAACAGGCGTCGACTGGCGGTGCTGTCACGGTCCACGTAGCCCTGGCGCAGGTGGCGTACGCCGCCTTCGAGCTGGAAGGCGGTACGCCCGTGCAGCAGGCGGTAGTTGTCCATGATCAGCATCTCGCCAGGGGACAGCTTGAGTTCGAGGGTAAGCTCGGACGAGCGAATCAGTTGGTAGAAGGCCTTGCGGGCGGCGTAGTAGCGGCGCAGCAGGGCGCTGTCCATCAGGTCGATACGCTCGGTGCGGTTGGAGTAGCGTACCCGCGTCACCTCGCCCCGGGCGTCGAGCTCGATCAGCGGACCTTCGCTCTCCAGACGGGTGGTCTCGTCGTGGTAGCGAAAGCGCGGGGTCACTTCGGTCAGGCAGGCGAAGGCGTCGGGATCCTGCTGACGCAGGCGTCGAGCGGCCTCGAAGCCGTCCACCAGGGTGCTGTCGCCACCATCGGCGGCGTTGGTCAGACAGTGCAGCCAGATGTAACCGGGGATCGGATCGCGATAGGGGTTGTCGGTGTGCGGCTCGAGGCCACGCTGGGTCATGGTCAGGTCGTAGGCGTTGGCCACCGACTTGACGTCGGCGATGCCGCCCCAGTTGGTCCGGCGCAGCGGGCCGATACGGTCGATCAGCGGCTGCATGCCGTCTTCGCTGACCGGTACATCCGTGACGCGCACGAAACCGAAGCGATGCAGCTGGTCGAGCAGATCGAGCAGCGCCGGATCGCTTTCCAGTGCTTGCTTGAAGCTGGCTTGCGGGGGTGTGGCGAGCGTCGAGTCCCAATGCACCCGTGAGGCGTTGTCGTCCGAGCGCTGGCAGCGCACGGCATCCTCGAGCTCGTCGATCGTGATGCTGCCTCGATGGCCATCGGAGAAGGCCACGACCAGCCGCTCATCCTGGACGTCTGCCTTGGTGAGGATCAGATCCAGCGGTAGTTCGGCGGCCTCGATCAGACGCTGCCCGGTCTGGGGGTCCAGGGTTTCGGCATCGGGCAAGCGTTCGCGCAGCCACAAGGCATCAAGACGGTGATGCCCTTCACCAAGGGTCAGCGCCAGTTGGCGGCCGTCATCGGTCAGTTGCGGGGGCGTCTGCTGGGTCATCGTCGAGGCTCTCTCCGGATTCGATCGGTCTGGCATTGTAGGAGGCTCACCAGGTCGAGGAAGGGCGGTTCGACACCTGGCGTCGCTGTCTGGGTTACAGGTTACTGTGCTATTTGGGATACAATTTGATCAAATTCGCCATAGCCTTGATAAAATTCGCCCCATGTCGGACGTTGATCACCACTTGCACAGTGACACAGAAAGCCACGCCAACCGCCACGCCAACAGCCACGCCAAAAGCCAGGCAGACAGCGAGGCCCGCTGGCCCGACAGCCATCCCTATCCGCGCCCGGACTCGCCGCCGCTGTTGTCGCCCGACCAGGCCGAACACACCCTGGACGTGTGGCTGGTGCCCAAGTTTTCGATGCTGACGCTGTTCTGCCTGCTCGAGCCGCTTCGGGTGGCCAACCGTTTTGGTCGGGATCTGTTTGCCTGGCGCCTGCTGTCCGCCGATGGCGAGGCGGTGACGGCCAGCAATGGCGTACGCATCGATGTCGATGGACGTCTGTCCGAAGTTACCGAGGCCGACTGGTACCAGGGGCTGGCGTCCAAGGGGCGTCTGATGGTGGTGTCGTCCTATGAGCCGGAAGCCTGTATCGGTGCCGAGGATCTGGCGCTGCTCAAGCGACTGGCGGCCCATGGCGTCTGGCTTGGGGGGGTGGACACCGCCCCCTTTATCCTGGCCAGGGCGGGCGTACTGGAGGGCTATCCGGTGGCGCTGCACTGGGAAAGCGTGCCGGCCTTTCGCGAGGAGTTCCCTGAGCTGGAAGTGCGAGCGGACAGCTACGTCTGGGAAGGCGGACGTCTCACCGGCTCCGGCGGCGCCGCCAGCATCGACATGATGCTCGAGTGGATCGTGACCCTTTATGGTCCTTCGCTGGCCGAGGCGGTGGGTCGACAGATCGTGCATTCGCGGCCTGCGGAGGCGAGCGGAGCCGCAACATCGCAGCAAGCAGCAGGGAGGGCTGCGGCCAGCACCGGCTGGGTAGCGGATCGGGCTTCGCCCAGGGAGCTGCCGCGTGGGGTGCTGCGCGCACTGGCGGTAATGGAGGCCAATCTCGCCCAGGCGCTGCCGATTCCCGACGTCTGTCGTCTGGCGGGCCTGTCCCAGCGCCAGTTGACCCGGCTATTCGTGCAGGAGTTCGGCGAGACGCCCAAGCAGTGCTATCTGAACATGCGGCTGGACCAGGCCCAGCGCATTCTGGCCGACAGTCGCATTGCGGTGACCGAGGCCGCGGTGGCGGTGGGCTTCAGCCACCTGGCGCACTTCTCCAGGGCCTACCGCAAGCGCTTTGGCGAGGCGCCGAGCGTGACCGCCCGGCGTGGGCTGCGGCCACCGGCGCTGGCGGAAGGCTAGCCGGTGGCCTGGCATCGCTGCTAGGCCTGTC
>NZ_JAMXRY010000053.1:0-35241 GCF_024124525.1 Halomonas sp. OfavH-34-E
ACTTGGCTCAAGGTTCAAACGTCTCGTTTGACGAGTCGCTTGCCTTGATATTTCAGTGACAGTGTCACTGACTCATCGGCAAGCGCCCACATGAATTACCTGATCAAATTATTAAAGAGCGTGCTCTCGGCCAATCCGGCCGGAAGAGCGTCTCGCCTTGCTGCGCCGAAACCCGAAAGCTTGTCGCAGCGCCCTGCGAGGAAGGCGTATTCTACAGAATCGAAGCGCTTCGTCAAGGCTTTCTTTTTTCGCCGTGCAAGCGATGCCTGCAGGACCCAAGAGAAAGCGAAGCGAGCCTGACGCGCATTCTGCGATGCCGTCCTGGCGACTCCGATCGAGTGGCGAGCATTCTACCGACTTCTCGCTGCCCGTCAAGTGGAGAATTTTTCGAAGACTTGAAAAAGCCTTTTCAAAACAATCACTTTTACCACCCTTTACCGCCTGTGACGTTTGCTCGTCGCCGGCAGCGGATGCGTACTTTACGGATCGGGGCCGGCCTTGGCAAGCGCTTTTCGTAAAAAAATGCCAGATCATCGAGCAGTGTTGATCCAACAGCGGCACCATCTTGTCCACACCGCTCTATGGAACCCCCTGTGGATGAATGCACAGACTGCCCCAGAAGGCGCTTTCGGCACTCATACAAGAACAGGAACGCCCGCGCTAGGCGGGCGTTCCTGTCGGTCGTCAGTATAACGAAGCGTTGGGCTTGCTGCTCACATCGGCCTCTATTGTTACCGCAAGATGATCCTGGGCTAGGTCTTGAGCTTGCGCATCAGCGCCATCGTCGGACCGGACGCCACATAGGTACCGAACAGCAGCAACAGCATGACCGACGGCTCGATCGAGATCACGACAAATCCCAGCACGATGGCCAGCAGGGCCACAAAGGGCACCGGCCCCTTGAGATCGACATCCTTGAAGCTGTAGTAGCGAATGTTGCTGACCATCAAAATGCCAGCCGCCCCCACCACCAGCAGCATCAACAGCTTGAAGCCAAGAGCGGTGGCGTCGAAGCTGTGGAACGTCCACACACTGGCCGCCACCAGCGCCGCCGCCGACGGGCTGGGCAAGCCGATGAACCACTTCTTGTCGACGCTGCCGATCTGCACGTTGAACCGCGCCAGGCGAAGCGCCGCACAGGCCACGTACAGGAACGCCACCACCCATCCGGTCTTGCCGATGTCCTGCAGGATCCAGGTAAAGGCGACAAGCCCCGGCGCCATGCCAAAGGAGATCATGTCAGCAAGGCTGTCATATTCGGCGCCAAACTCGCTTTGTGTATTGGTCAGCCTGGCTACCCGGCCGTCGAGGCCATCGAGCACCATGGCGATGAAGATGGCCACCGAAGCGGCGGTGAAATCGCCATTGAGGGCGGCGACAACGGCGAAGAATCCCGAAAACAGCGCCGAGGTGGTGAACAGGTTCGGCAACAGGTAGATCCCCCGCCGTCGCACCTTCTTGCCGTCCTCGACCGCTTCTTCCACGACTTCGGATTCCCGCATGAAGGCGCTGGCCAGATCTTCATCCTGGGGCTCTCGTGGTTCCTGCTCACGCTTGCCTGCGTCTTCGCTCATCTCTGTCATCCATTGGCTTCGAGTATGGGATCATTCTACACGACCGGCCGGCCGTTACCGCCAACCTCGCGGCAGCCGTCCTCTACCTCCAGCCTCGGGCACCTGCGGGCCAAACGCAAGGCACAGCGCAGGATTCATGCGGCAGCACCATGACCACTCAGTCGTTCACCCATGACGCAACGGGGGAGGAGCACTGAGTGTGCTCCTCCCCCGTTTCTGTCCCCATCGGCGGGCAAGCCCGACGATGGGTTACCAGGAACCCATCAGTTCTTGGATTTGTCGACAAGCTGGTTGGCGGCGATCCAGGGCATCATGCCACGGAGCTTCTCACCGACCTGCTCGATCTCGTGCTCGGCGTTCAGGCGACGACGTGCGGTCATCGAGGGGTAGTTGCTGTTGCCCTCGTTGATGAACATCTTGGCGTACTCGCCGGTCTGGATACGCTTGAGGGCGTTTCGCATGGCGGCACGCGACTCGTCGTTGATGACCTCAGGGCCGGTCACGTACTCGCCATACTCCGCATTGTTGGAGATGGAGTAGTTCATGTTGGCGATGCCGCCTTCGTACATAAGGTCAACGATCAGCTTGAGCTCGTGGAGACACTCGAAGTAGGCCATTTCAGGGGCGTAGCCCGCTTCTGTCAGGGTCTCGAAGCCGGCCTTGACCAGTTCGACAGCGCCACCACACAGGACAGCCTGCTCACCGAACAGGTCGGTTTCGGTCTCGTCCTTGAAGGTGGTCTCGATGATGCCGCTGCGGCCACCACCGATGGCGGCGGCGTAGGACAGGCAGAGTTCCTTGGCCTGGCCGGTGGCATCCTGGTGGATGGCGATCAGGTCAGGAATACCGCCGCCACGGGCGAATTCGGAGCGCACAGTGTGGCCCGGCGCCTTGGGGGCGATCATCACCACGTCCAGATCCTTGCGCGGCTCGATCTGGTTGTAGTGGATGTTGAAGCCGTGGGCGAAGGCCAGGGTAGCGCCTTCCTTGAGGTTCGGCTCGATTTCCTGCTCGTAGATGGCCTTCTGGTTCTCGTCCGGCGCCAGCACCATGACGACGTCGGCGGACTGGCAAGCCTCGGCCACAGAGGCCACCTTCAGGCCGGCGGCCTCCGCCTTGGCGGCGGAAGAAGAACCCGGGCGAAGCGCGACGGTGACGCTGACACCGGATTCCTTCAGGTTGTTGGCGTGGGCGTGGCCCTGGGAGCCGTAGCCGACGATGGTGACCTGCTTGTTCTGGATCAGCTGAAGATCGCAGTCCTTGTCGTAATAAACGCGCATCTGGTGCTCCTGAAAACGAGTGCCTGCTCGGCGATAGAAGAGATCTTGTCTGTGTCGTGTTGCGTTCAGCGTTGATGGCCACCCGCGCCGTCTTGTGCGGCGCTGGGCAGACGAGGGGGCTCGCCCTCCGTCGATGCATCCCACCTTACGCCAGCGCCCGTGTTGCGTAAAACGCTATATTTGCAATACTACGTGCCAAAATATGCAATTACAGGTCAGGACTCCCCATGGACTTCCGCCCCCTGAAGCACTTTCTGATGCTGGCCGATTCATTGCACTTCGGCCGTGCCAGCGAGGCCTGCCACGTGAGCCCATCGACTCTGAGCCGCTCCATTCGCCAACTGGAACAACAGCTCGGCGTTGTGCTGTTCAACCGTGACAATCGCCACGTGGTGCTGACCCCCCAGGGAAAGCGCTTCCAGCGCTATGCCAAGGAAGCCCTGGAAGAGTGGGAACAGGTCCGCCTGTCGTTGCAGAGCGAGGCCAAGCGCCTCAGTGGTGAAATCAGCATCTACTGCTCGGTGACCGCGAGCTACAGCTTTCTCTACAGCCTGCTGGCCGACTTCCGCCAGCGCTATCCCGCCATCGAGCTCAAGCTGCACACCGGCGACCCAGCCCGAGCCATCCAGCGAGTGCTGGCCGGCGACGAAGACATGGCCATTACCTCACGCCCGCGCCGCCTGCCCGATGGTCTCGCCTTCAAGTCGCTGACCCGCTCGGCACTGGTGTTCATCGCCCCACAAGAGCAACGACCGTGGGTTCCGCAGCAACCGATGAGCCCGAGCCAGACACAGTGGCAAGGGGTGCCAATGATCCTGTCGGAGGCTGGGCTATCGCGGGAACTGGCCGACACCTGGTTCAAGGCGCTGGGCGTGACGCCGACCATCTACGCCCAGGTAGCCGGCCACGAAGCCATCGTCAGTATGGTCGGACTCGGCTTCGGCATCGGTGTGGTGCCACGCATCGTGCTGGAGGCGAGCCCGCTGGCCGAACGCGTGAGAATACTCCCGGTCAAGCCGGAACTGCCGCACTACGACGTGGGCCTCTGTGTGCTGGAGCGGCGCCTGAAGAGCCCGTTGATCGACGCCCTGTGGCAGGAAGTCGTGGAGCGTTGAGGCCGGGCACGAAAACGCCGCCCCGAGAGGCGGCGTAACAGGTTCACCGGCTGCCCACCAGGGCCAGCGGCTTGCTAGAGGCTCAGCACCTTGTCACCACGGGCGATACCCGAGACGCCGGTGCGCGCTACTTCGAGAATGCCCACGGGGCCCATCGCCTGCAGGAAGGCGTCGAGCTTCTCGGCATCGCCAGTGATCTGCACGGTGTACAGACTCGGGGTGACGTCGACGATCTGGGCACGGAAGATGTCTACCGTGCGCTTGACCTCATCGCGGGCAGCGCCCAGCGCCTTGACCTTCACCAGCATCAACTCACGCTCGATATGGTTGCCTTCGGTGAGATCCACCAGCTTGACCACGTCGATCAGCTTGTTGAGGTGCTTGGTGATCTGCTCGATCACCCGGTCGTCCCCGACGGTGGTCACGGTCAGACGCGACAGGGTCGGGTCATCGGTGGGCGCCACGTTGAGGGTTTCGATGTTGAAGTTGCGCTGGGAGAACAGCCCCACGACCCGCGACAGCGCACCCGGTTCGTTTTCCATCAGAATCGAGATGATATGTCGCATCAGGTCCGCTCCGTCTTGGAAAGCAGCATGTCACGCATGGAGCCCAGAGGCACCTGCATCGGATAGACGTGCTCGTGCGGGTCCACCGCGACGTCGAGGAACACCAGCTCATGGGTGTCAGCGAAGGTACGCGCCAGCGCCTCTTCCAGATCCTCTTTCTTCTCGACCCTGAGCGCGGTGAAACCGTAGGCCTCGATCAGCATCTGGAAGTCCGGCAGCGACTCCATGTAGGAGTGAGCATGGCGGGACTTGTAGTTGAGGTCCTGCCACTGGCGCACCATGCCCAGCGAGCCGTTGTTGAGATTGATGATCTTGACCCCACCACCGAACTGCTTACAGGTGGAGAGTTCCTGCATCATCATCTGGAAGCTGCCTTCGCCGGTCACGCAGACGACCTCCTCATCGGGGAAGTTCTGCTTGACGCCCATGGCCGCGGGAAAACCGAAGCCCATGGTGCCGAGTCCACCGGAGGTGATCAGCCGGTTAGGCTTGTCGAACTTGTAGTACTGGGCTGCGAACATCTGGTGCTGACCCACGTCGGTGGTGACGTACGCCTCGCCACGAGTCACCCGGCAGATGGCCTCGATCACCTCCTGCGGCTTGAGCACCTCGCCGGGCCTGGACGGCTCGTAGAGCTTGCCCTTGCGCTCGTCGCGCCACTCATCGATGGTCTTCCACCAGTCCTTGAGCGCGTCGGGATTGGCGATCTCATGGCCCTGCACCAGGCTGATCATTTCGTTGATCACGCTGGCCGCAGGTCCAACGATGGGCACGTCTGCGCGCACCGTCTTGGACACCGAGCTGGGGTCGATATCCACGTGGATGATCTTGGCCGTGGGGCAGAACTTCGAGGTATTGTTGGTCACACGATCGTCGAAACGCGCGCCGATGGCGATCACCAGGTCGGCGTGATGCATCGCCATGTTGGACTCATAGGAGCCGTGCATGCCGAGCCAGCCCAGGCACTGATCGTCGCTCTGGGGGTAAGCCCCGATGCCCATCAAGGTGGTGGTGATCGGAAAACCGAGCTGCTTGACCAGATCGGTCAGACCCTCGCAAGCACGCCCCTGGACCACGCCACCACCGGTGTAGAACACCGGACGACGGGCCTTGAGCATCAGCTCGACGGCCTTCTTGATCTGTCCGGTATGGCCGCGACTGACCGGGTTGTACGAGCGGATCTTGACCTTCTTCGGATAGACGTACTCGTAGCGCTCGGTGGGCGCCGTCATGTCCTTGGGTATATCCACCAGCACCGGACCGGGTCGCCCGGTGGCGGCGAGGTAGAAGGCCTTCTTGAGCACCTCGGGAATCTCGCTCGGGTGCTTGATCGAGAAGCTGTGCTTCACGATTGGCCGGGTGACACCGACGATATCGGTCTCCTGGAAGGCATCGTCACCGATCAGATGGCTCATCACCTGACCACAGAGCACGACCATCGGGATCGAGTCCATATAGGCAGTGGCGATGCCGGTCACCGCATTGGTGGCCCCCGGACCCGAGGTGACCAGTACCACCCCGGGCTTGCCGGATGCCCGGGCATAGCCGTCGGCGGCGTGGGTCGCGGCCTGCTCGTGGCGAACCAGGATGTGCTTGACCTTGTCCTGACGGAACAAGGCATCGTAGATGTGTAGTGCGGCGCCGCCCGGATAGCCGTAGATGTATTCCACGCCCTCATCCTGGAGGAAGCGGGCGATCATGTCCGCGCCTGAAAGCAATTCCACAGATGTATCTCCCCTGGAGGTCTCGAGTGCGATTCGCACCTGTCGTGGGTACGAAGTCGAGTGCAGCGGTATGCTGCTGCCGGCGCACCGGCACCTGATGCCAAACCCTGGCGTCCGTCGGCCCGGTTGGGGCCTGCACTCTCATCACGGCGGGTCACCGCGTCGGGGCGTTGGCCAGGCGGGGCGGTTAACCCGAACCTGGTAGTCCTTCGGCGGGTAGAGGCCCATTGGCCTACCCTTCACGCGGCGTTGGGGGTCACCCATCGTGCCGCGCCCGCAGTCAGGAACCCTCAAGATTCCAATAGCGCTCTGTGACTGTCAACCGCCGTTCCCATCGCGCTCGGTCAGAGCACTCTGAAAGGCCTCTTTTCGCGGGTGCAGCAAGACCAATGTCTAACGCCGTTTTCTCGAAATCTGGCCATGACGCTGCTGTAATGACGCCAGGTGACACGATTCACTTACTTTACCAGACACCGATGGAGAGGGTGCGGCGGAAAGTCGCCACGACAGCCGGAGCATGACGGCAGGAGAGTTTCTCTCTGCCCCGCCCCGGGACTGACCGGCACCGCTGAGGATCAGCGGACGACTCGCCGAGCTTTCGAATCGGGGCGCTGACACTTGCCATCTGGATCGCTGACGCCTCGAGAGAGAATCGATTCATCCAAGGATTTCTCTAGACAACCACAAGGTCTTTTCGACAACCACAACAACGCCCCCCTTTCACAGGAGGTAGCACTACATGTCTCGCATCATGCAATGGTCCATCACCGTGGCGCTGGCAGGATTCCTGTTCGGCTTCGACACCGCGGTCATCTCCGGGGCCGACAAGCCCATCCAGGCGCTGTGGGGTCTCAGCGACCTGCAGCATGGCCTGCTGATCATGTCCATGGCCCTTTGGGGCACCGTGATCGGTGCCATCTTCGGCAACTGGCCCACCGATGCGCTGGGAAGGCGCGCCACCCTGCTGATGATCGGTGTGCTGTACCTGGTCTCCGCGGTGGGCTCGGCGGTGGTGTCCGACCCCTGGCTGTTCGCCTTCTTCCGCCTGATCGGCGGCATCGGCGTCGGCATCTCCTCGGTGGCGGCCCCCACCTATATCTCCGAGATCGCCCCGCCGCGCCATCGCGGCTTTCTGGTCGCCATGTACCAGTTCAATATCGTCTTCGGCATCCTCATGGCATTCGTCTCCAACTATGTGATCGGCAGCCTGATGAGCGACGACGCCTGGCGCTGGATGCTGGGTATCGAGGCCATCCCTGCACTGATCTACACCCTGATGATCACCCGTGTCCCGCGCAGTCCGCGCTGGCTCATCCTCAAGAAGAACGCTATCGAGGAAGCAGGCCAGGTACTTCGCCAGATCAACCCTGATGCCGATGTCGACGCCGAGATCAACGCCATTCGCGCCGCCGAAACCGACGAAGCGTCCGCCAAGGCCCCCTTCTTCTCGCGTCGCTATCGTCTGCCGATTCTGCTGGCCTTCCTGATAGCCTTCTTCAACCAGCTCTCGGGCATCAACTTCATCATCTACTATGCCCCCCGGGTGCTCGAAGCCGCCGAACTCGGTAGCCAGGCAGCGCTTCTGTCCACCGCCGGCATTGGTCTGGTCAACCTGGTCTTCACCATGATCGGGATGTCGCTGATCGACCGCTTCGGCCGCCGTACCCTGCTGTTCATCGGCTCGGCCGGCTATCTAGTGTCGCTGGTGCTGATCTCTCGCGCCTTCTTCGCCGACGCCCTGGGCGGACTCGAAGTCCCGCTGCTGCTGGGACTGTTCATCGCTGCCCATGCCATCAGTCAGGGTGCGGTCATCTGGGTGTTCATCTCCGAGGTCTTCCCCAACCACGTGCGTGCCCGCGGCCAATCCTTCGGTGCCTCGATCCACTGGGTCTTCGCTGCGCTGATCACCCTGGTCATGCCCTGGGTGCTGGGCACCTTCAGCGGCGGGCCGGTGTTCGCCTTCTTCGCGGTAATGATGCTGCTGCAACTGGTGTTCGTGATATTCCTGATGCCAGAGACCAAGAACGTCAGTCTCGAGGAACTGCAAAAGCACCTGGTGGGCGACAACGTACGCCTGCGACGCGTGCACCTGTCCGGCGCCCGGGCGACGCGCTAGGGCTTGGCAAGAATAAGCCCGCGCTCGTTGCCCTTTCGGGCAGAACCCAAGCCTTGATGAACGCCACGAAAAAGCCCGCCGGGTGGGGAACCGGGCGGGCAAGGGGGTCACAGGACGCAACCTGACCTTCAGTATAGCGACCGATTAACCATTTGCTTGAGAATGGGTATTCGAATTACCCATCATGCACGAATGCCAGCCGAAGGCATCAGGCCCCTCCTCGATGAAGGGGCCTTCTTGCGTGATCGACCCGTGGTCAGCGGTCGAAACGTAACTGACCATCGTCGGCGACCACGCGGATCACGTCGCCAGCGCTGAACTTGCCGGCCAGCAGGTCCTGTGCCAGCGGGTTCTCGATCCGGCTCTGCAGGGCGCGCTTGAGCGGACGAGCACCATAGACCGGGTCGAAGCCGACCACCGCCAACAGCGCCAACGCCTCGTCGGAGACCGTGAGCCCGAGATCGTGTTCTGCCAGCCGCGTGCGCAGACGTTCAAGCTGGATGCCGGCGATCGCCTGGATCTGATCCTGACCGAGGGCGTGGAACACCACCACTTCATCGATGCGGTTGATCAACTCAGGACGGAAGTGGCTTCCGACCACCTCCATCACCGTCTGGCGCATGCTGTCGTAGTCGGCGTCGTCACCACCGAACTGCTGGATGATGTCGGACGCCAGGTTGGAGGTCATCACGATGACGGTGTTGCGGAAATCCACCGTGCGCCCCTGGCCGTCGGTCAGGCGACCATCCTCCAGCACCTGCAACAGGATGTTGAAGACGTCCGGGTGGGCCTTCTCCACCTCGTCGAGCAGCAGCACCGAATAGGGTTTGCGGCGCACCGCTTCGGTCAGGTAGCCGCCTTCTTCATAGCCGACATAGCCGGGAGGCGCGCCGATCAACCGCGCCACCGAGTGCTTCTCCATGAACTCGGACATGTCGATGCGCACCATGGCTTCCTCGGTGTCGAACAGGAAGTTGGCCAGCGACTTGCACAGTTCGGTCTTGCCCACCCCGGTCGGGCCGAGAAACAGGAAGGAGCCGTTGGGCCGGTTGGGGTCGGCCAAGCCCGCGCGGGAGCGCCGCACCGCGTTGGCCACGGCGGTGACCGCCTCGTCCTGACCGATGACCCGCTCGTGCAGGGCCTCCTCCATGCGCAGGAGCTTGTCGCGCTCGCCCTCGAGCATCTTGGCCACCGGAATACCGGTCCAGCGTGACACCACCTCGGCGATTTCCTCCTCGGTGACGTTGGAGCGCAAAAGCTTGTGGTGACGAGTGTCCGCCTCGGCATCGCCGCTCTCGGCAATCTTCTTCTCGAGCTCCGGAATCACCCCGTACTGCAGTTCCGACATCCGCCCCAGGTCGCCCTGGCGGCGAGCCTGCTCCAGGTCGACCCGCGCCCGGTCTAACTCGTCCTTGAACTGGGCCGCGCCCTGGATGCTGGCCTTCTCGGCCTTCCAGATCTCGTCCAGGTCGGCGTACTCGCGCTCCAGCTCGCCGATCTGTTCCTCAAGGGTATCGAGGCGCTTGCGCGAGGCCTCGTCGGTTTCCTTCTTGAGGTGCTCGCGCTCCATCTTCAACTGGATCAGGCGACGATCCAGACGGTCCATTTCCTCCGGCTTGGAGTCGAGCTCCATGCGAATGCGCGACGACGCCTCGTCGATCAGGTCGATGGCCTTGTCCGGCAGCTGACGATCGGTGATGTAGCGCGTCGACAGCTTGGCCGCGGCGATGATCGCGCCGTCGGTAATGTCGACGCCGTGGTGCACCTCGTAGCGCTCCTTGAGGCCACGCAGGATCGCCACCGTGTCTTCCTCGCTGGGCTCGTCCACCTGCACCTTCTGGAAACGCCGCTCCAGCGCCGCATCCTTCTCGATGTACTTGCGGTACTCGTCCAGGGTGGTGGCACCGACACAGTGCAGCTCACCCCGGGCCAGCGCCGGCTTGAGCATGTTGCCGGCGTCCATGGCGCCCTCGGCCTTGCCCGCACCGACCATGGTGTGCAATTCGTCGATGAACAGGATGACCCGCCCTTCTTCCTGGGACAGCTCGTTGAGCACCGCCTTCAGGCGCTCCTCGAATTCGCCGCGAAACTTGGCCCCGGCCAGCAGCGAGCCCATGTCCAGCGACAGCACGCGCTTGTCCTTGAGCCCCTCGGGCACCTCACCGTTGATGATGCGGCTGGCCAGCCCCTCGACAATGGCGGTCTTGCCGACGCCAGGCTCGCCGATCAGCACCGGGTTGTTCTTGGTGCGCCGCTGCAGCACCTGGATGGTGCGACGGATCTCGTCGTCACGCCCGATCACCGGATCCAGCTTGCCGTCGGCGGCCCGCTGGGTCAGATCCAGGGTGTACTTCTCCAGCGCCTCGCGGCTGTCCTCGGCGTTGGCGTCATCCACCTTCTGGCCACCGCGCACGCTATCGATGGCGCCCTCCAGCGACTTGCGCGCAAGGCCAGCCTGGGTCAACGCCTTAGCCACGGCATGCTTCATGGCGATTGCCGCCAGCAGTACCAGTTCACTGGCGATGTATTGATCGCCACGCTTCTGGGCCTCGGCATCGGTGAGGTTGAACAGCTTGATCAGATCCCGGGACGGCTGCACTTCGCCGTCGAACTGGGCGACCTGGGGCAGATCGTCGATCTGGCCCGCCAGGGCGTCACGCAGCCGACCGGCGTCGCCCCCCGCCTTCTGTACCAGCGCCTTGACGCCGGTGTCGCGGTTGTCGAGCAGCGCCAGCAGCAGGTGCGCAGGTTCCATCTGATTGTGCCCACGCCCCACGGCGAGGGACTGGGCGTCGGCGATAGCCTGCTGCAGCTTGGCGGTAAACTTGTCAAAACGCATCGATATCTCCTTTCGGGATGGCGATGCGTTCGGACGCACCGCTTGACCCTGTCAATGTGACTTGACAGAGATATGGCGGTGCTTTAGGGACGTTTCAAGTCTAGTGAAGCAGTTTCACGTCTAGAGGGGAGTCTCGGGAAAAGTGCGACGTCGGTCCGTTCTATCGCAGCCAGATCACGCTGGCCATGCGCCCGGTGACGCCGTCGTCACGACGATGGGAATAGAAGCGTGATTCACAGGCGGTGCAGAAGTGGCCGCCGCTGACGTGGGAGACGCCAAGACGTTCAAGCCGCAGACGCGCCAGCTTGTAAAGGTCCGCCATATAGTGCCCCAGGCGATAGGGGCTCGGTTCAAAGGCGCTGGCCGCCTCGGGGTGCACGCCGCAGAAGGCCTCACGCACCTCGGGTCCGACCTCGAACTGAGCGTTGGAGATCGCCGGCCCCAACCAGGCCATCAGTTCCCCAGGCGCAGTGCCCAGGGAGGCCACGGTAGCCTCCAGCACGCCACCGGCCAGGCTGCGCCAGCCAGCGTGGGCCAGCGCCACGCGCTCCCCGCCACGGTCACAGAAGAACACTGGCAGACAGTCCGCCGTCAGTATCACGCAGGCGTAGTCACGGGTGGTCGCCACCGAGGCATCGGCCTTGGGTATGGTGTCACTGAAGCCATGCTGGACGCTGGCGCCGTGGACCTGATCGAGCCACAGCAGCGGACGCTCATCGCCCAGTTCCTTGCTCAACTGGCGCCGACAAAGCTCCACATGTTCCGGCTTGTCGCCGACGTGACTCGCCGGGTTGAAGGCGGCGTAGGGTCCCTGGCTGGGGCCGGTCTCGCGGGTGGTGACGAAGGCACCGACATTGGCCGGAGCAGGCCAGTCGGGCACGATCACGCTGGGGCGAAGGTCGAGGGCATCGATCATTGCATGGTCTCCGCATCGTCACGCAGGAAGTCCAGCAGCATCAGCAGGTCATCCGGCAGCGGCGCCTGGAAGCTGACCTCCTCACCACGACTCGGGTGGACGAAGGCCAGTCGACGCGCGTGCAGCGCCTGGCGCGGAAACTCGCGCAGGATTTCCTTGAGCGTCTGCCCCGCTCCGGGCGGCAGCTTGAGTCGCCCACCGTAAACCGGGTCGCCGATCAACGGAAAGCGTCGGTGCGCCATGTGCACGCGAATCTGGTGAGTACGGCCGGTCTCCAGCTTGCAGCGGACGTGGGTATGGGCACGAAAGCGCTCCACCACCCGATAGTGGGTCACCGCCGACTTGCCCGAGGCGGTAACCGCCTGGCGCTTGCGGTCCTTGGGATGCCGGCCGATCGGCGCATCCACGGTGCCGCCAGAGGTCATCTTGCCCACCACGATGGCGTCATACTCCCGCGACACGCTACGCGCCTGCAGCTGCGCCACCAGGTCAGCGTGGGCGGCCAGGGTCTTGGCCACCACCATCAGCCCGCTGGTGTCCTTGTCGAGGCGATGCACGATACCGGCACGAGGCAAGGTGGCGGCGTCGGGAAAGTGGTGCAGCAAGGCATTGAGCAGGGTCCCGTCGGGGTTGCCCGCAGCGGGGTGAACCACCAGCCCCGGCGGCTTGTTGACCACCAGTACCTGGTCGTCCTCGAACACCACCTCAAGCGGAATATCCTGCGCCTCGAAGCGAGTGTCATCCTCGATGAGGGCCTTGAGCACCAGCCTTTCACCACCGTGGACCTTGTCCTTGGGCTTGGCCGCAGCCCCATCCAGGGTCAGGGAACCGTCCTTGATCCAACCCTTCAACCGCTCCCGGGAATAGTCGGCAAACAATTCCGCTGCGGCCTGGTCCAGGCGATAGCCTGCCATGTCGAGGGGAATGCGACTGTGGACGTCGAGGGTCTGTGACATGGTTCGGAACACTTCTCTGTGGGGATCGAAGATTGATGGCAACTCGCGCACAAAACACGTGGCCCGCAGCAGGAAGACTGCGTTTCCAGGCAAGGTGCTTTATAGTGGGCGGATCGCGGCCGATTCTACCACGGCCGACCCGGGTTGTTTGACACGAGGACCAAGATGCGCGTTTTCACTACTTCCGCCGCTCGCCTGGGCGCCCTGGTGTTGATGGGCGCGGTACTCGGCGGCTGCGCCAGCAACGACGTCGAGGAAGAGCGCTACGACGGCGCCACCGAACGCCAGCTCTACCAGGAAGGTCGCCAGGCCCTGGAGAACGGCAGCTTCACCACGGCCATGAACCGCCTGGAAGCCATCGACACCCGCTTCCCCTTCGGCGACTACGCCGAACAGGCCCAGCTCGAACTCATCTATACCTACTACGAGATGGATGACTGGGAAGCCGCCCGGGCCGCCGCCAGCCGCTTCATTCGCCTGCACCCCAACCATGCGCAGGTCGACTACGCCTACTACATGCGCGGGCTGGCCGCCTGGCAGGCCGGTCGTTTCAGCCTGGAGTCGCTCAAGGTCATCGATATCTCGGAGCGGGACCTCGGCGCTACCCGAGACGCCTACACCGACTTTACCGACCTGATCACCCGCTATCCGGACAGTCCGTACGCCCCGGACGCGCAACAGCGCATCATCTACCTGCGCAACCTGCTGGCCCAGCAAGAGCTGCATGTGGCCGACTTCTACCTGCGCAAGAAGGCCTACATGGCCGCCGTGCAGCGGGGTCGCTGGGTGTTGGAGAACTACCCCCAGGCCGAGGCTACCCGCGACGCCCTGGCGGTGATGGTCGAAGGCTACCTCGGCATGGGCCTGCGTGATCGCGCCAGCGAGACGCTGCAGGTGCTGATCGAGAACGACCCGGACAACGAGCGCCTCAACGGTCGTCGCTTCGAACCCAAGTACGTCGACGGCGCCCCACTGAGCGCCTGAACGACCGCAAGGCAGGCGGTGCCGTGAGGTTGCCGGCAGGCCTATGAAAGGAGAAGGGGCTGCCCATGGGCGGCCCCTTCTTGTTGCAGCGCTTGCTGTCATTCGCTCTGCGCTTCGCTTCTTTTATCTTCGTTCAGCTCCCATCTTGACGCTCCAGGGCTGCGATCCACCGTCCTTCCGCCGTCGCTGGCCTGTGGCTGCCCTTGGCGTCCACCGCAGGCCAGGCTCCGGCTATTTTCTGCTTCTACTCAACCTGTCGATGCCTGGGACGGTGTGCCCTCGGGCTCCCGACGCTTGAACTGCTTGGAGCGCTGCAGGCCCCAGTAGGCGAAGACGAAGTAGATAACCGTGCACCAGATGGTAATGTCGTAGAACAGTTCACGATTGACGTAGTACTGATACAGGTCGGGGCTCTCAAACATCACCCGCCAGGCCAGCACCGCTGGCACACCCAGTCCAACGATCCCCCACATCACCTTGATGCCCTTGGAAAGCAGTGTCTTGTCCTCCACGCCCTCGCGGTACTTTTCCGCCGCCTTGCGCCGGTGATGTTCGACCACCCGCTCGTTGAACTCCTGCTGGGCCTTTTCCTTCTCTGGATAGGCCTCACAGGCACCGGCCCTTCGCGCCAGCACCACGTAGACCAGGATCGACACGAACCAGGTCGGCAGGAACAGGTAGTAGAACGGCATCACGTCGAGGACATTGAGCCCAAAACCGAAGATCAGCGAGATACCCCAGCTGGCGATCGCCGGACGGTTGTCGGCAAGACCCTTGAAGTTGGCCCAGTAGCGGGTCATGCCGAGCCGCGGGAACAGCTGGTACTCGGCAAAGGCGATGCCGCCCACCGGCACCAGGATCAGGCCGGCGTAAGTCAGCAGCGGCAACATGCTACGGTAGACGAAGGGGAAACAGCTCGCTCCCATCACCCCGAGCCCCACCAGCATGGTCACCTTCCAGCGCTTGACCTCGGGCATCAGCGCCTGGGCGGCCAGACCGGCGCGGTACAGGTTGGAATTCGCCGTGGTCCAGCCGGCCACGATCACGATCACGAAGCCGGACATTCCCAACGCGTAGAACGCCACATCGCCGGGGTCGACCACCAGGATACTGAGCTTCATGGTGGCGGCGGTGGCCGCCCCCATCAGGCCCGCCGAGATCCAGGCAACGTAGTGGCCGAACATCATGCCGGTACTGGTGGCCAGGGCGTAGCGCTTCTTGCGGGCATAGCGCAGAAGCGCCATGTCGATCAGTCCGAAGTGGGCGAAGGTATTGGCGGCCCAGGCGAAGCCGATAACCTCCCACAGCCCGATCCCCGGTTCGCCATCAGCGTTGATGCCGGTAAATACGCTGGCACTGGCGATGGCGACGAAATCCGAAAAACTCGTCAAGGTGGTAAAACCGGTCACCGACTCCGACAGCGCCGGTATCAATACCATGCCGCCGGCGGTGAACATCACCATCAGCCAGGGTGCACAGATGCTGGCGAACTCGCTCAGGGCGTTGAAGCCGAAGGCCGCGACCAGCACCACGATGGCCCCTACGGCAAAGGCGATGATGACGAAGGCCATGTCGGTGGGATAGGGCGCCACCTGAGGTGGCACATCGAAAAGCACCCGCACCGCGGTGGCAGAGACCGTGATCATGGCCGCCGAGATGGCAGCAAAGATCACCACATTGGCGCCGTTGTAGAGCTTCGCCATGACGTTGCCGGCGATGCGTTCCAGGTAGGCGAAAAGACTGAGCCGGGTGCCGACGGCGATCGGTGCGGTGATCAGGGTGAAACTCAGTATCGCCAGGGTGTTGCCGATGACCAGACCGATCAGAATGTCCCAGATGCCGGCACCGAGGCCGACGAAGGTGGCACCGATCACGAACTCGGTCGCGGCCACGTGTTCTGCGGCATACAGTCCGAGAAAGTGCTTGGCACCGTGCTGCTTGTGGGGCGGAACCGGCAGCTGTTCATCGTCGACGCTGTCTAGAGATTGCTGCGGGTCAAATCCGGATGTCGCCATGGGCGCCTCCTTGTGTGTCACTCATCTCGCTTGCGGGTGAACGTCGCACCTGCGGGCTCACCCGTTCCGCCGGCTTCCTTCGAGGAGCCGATCGCCACTACTGCTGAGCAAAGCGTGCCTGCTCGGTCACCTTCTCGGTGACCCACTGAACGTCTTCGATGGCTTCCTCGGCGGAGATGTCTCCGGCCAACGCCTTGGCGAAGCGGTTACCCACCGCCGTACCGATACCCTGAAAAGCGGGGATCGCCACGTACTGAACGCCTCGATAGGGCACCGCCTGTACCGTCGGGTCATCCGGATTGGCGCTTCTCAACGATTCCAGCACCAGCTCACTGTAGGGCGCGGCCTCGCGGTAACTCGGATTGTCGTAAAGCGAAGCACGGGTCCCCGGCGGCACCTGGGACCAGCCCTCTCGCTCGGCCACCAGTTCCTGATAGCCCCGGGAGGTGGCCCAGGCGACAAAGCGCTTGGCCGCCTCGCTCTGCTCGGAACTGGAGGGAATTGCGAGCGCCCAGGCCCACAGCCAATTGCTGCGCTTGTCCAGTCCGTTATCAGGCGCCAGAGCGAATCCCACGCGATCGGCGACCTCGGAGGCCTCGGGATCGGTCACCGCGGATGCGGCCACGGTGGCATCTACCCAGATGCCGCACTTGCCCTGCTGAAACAGCGCGAGATTCTCGTTGTAGCCGTTGTCTTCCGGATTCGGCGGGCCGTACTCTCCCAACAAGGTCAGATAGAGGTCCAGCGCATCGCGCCAGCCACCTCCCTCGAGCTGTGGCTGCCACTCTTCATCGAACCAGCGACCGCCGAAGGCGTTGGCCATGGCGGTCAACAGGGCCATGTTCTCGCCCCACCCCGGCTTGCCCCGCAGGCAGATGCCGTAGTGTTCATCGGAGTCCGAGAGCTTTTCTGCCGCCTGTTCAAGGAAGTCCCAGCTCGGCGACTTGGGCATGCTCAGGCCCGCATCCTCGAACAGGTCCGTGCGGTACATGGTGAAGGCGGACTCCGCATAGAAGGGAGCCGCGTAGAGAACATCCTGATAGGACAGCGCCTGGCGCACGGTGGGCAGCAGATCCTCGGGCTGGTAGTCGCCAGGCATGTCGGCGATGGGTACGAGCCAGCCACGCTCCGCCCAGATGGGGGCTTCGTAGGTGCCGATGGTAACGATGTCGAAGCGCCCCCCGGAGGTGGCGATATCGGTGGTGGCCTGCTGGCGCAGCGTACTCTCGTCCAACGTCACCCAATTGAGCTGAATATCGGAATTCTCCGCGACAAAGTCCTCGCTCAGCTCTCGCATCCGCAGCATGTCCCGGTTATCCACCGTGGCAATGGTCAACTCGGCAGCCACGCCCTGCTGGGCAAACACCGCCCCACCCCCCATCACCAGCGCACAAGCGGTTTTAACTCGAAAGGACGTCATCATTCGCGCTCCCTCTGCCGGCGTTATAGGTTCCTGTTCTAAAAAACCTTAGCACCATCGAGTCGCCCCAACATTGAAATGTCGCGCTTTATTTACCGGGACATTGTCTAAACACACCCAGAAACCACTATTAAAAATTAATTTAATTAGGCATATATGATTTCAGAAAACCCATGAAAAACAATGGCAAGGAATAAATCTGCGCCTACCCCCTTGAAAACAACCATACTAGTTCAGCAAGAACTGCGATATCG
Source organism: Halomonas sp. OfavH-34-E (assembly GCF_024124525.1). NCBI lineage: Bacteria > Pseudomonadati > Pseudomonadota > Gammaproteobacteria > Oceanospirillales > Halomonadaceae > Halomonas > Halomonas sp. OfavH-34-E. The sequence continues at coordinate 17,760 of NZ_JAMXRY010000053.1, forward strand.
CCTACACCTCGCACCGCACTCTTCTTCATTACCTTTACGATGCCTATTGGCGCTTCAGTCATGAAGGCTTAAATCATCTCTTCCGACGAATATGCAAAGTGACGTCGATCACCGTGTAAAAACGGCGTACGCATCAAAGCAAATACCATCTAATGGTCGCGGGGCTTTAGGCGCTGTCCGAAAAGTCGACGAGCGAAGGTTAGACAAGGCAAAAATCGGTGAGAAAGCGCAGTTTACGGGGTGTAAATGAGCATTTTGATCCGATTTTTAACGCCGTATTACCGAGCGCAGGCACTTTTCAGACAAGCCCTAGCGAGCGCAACAGAAATCCCGGCCCGGGAAATCATGACCAACGACGGGAAGTGACGTCACAAACAGCGAAGGGTGGGCATAACATCGCCACCCGCCGAGCCGATCTGGCCCGACGGGTGGCGTACCGACAAGAGGAAAGAAGCAGGTCTCGTCAGAGGCCCGGTTGCCATCCATTGACGATAGGATAACGACGGTCACGGCCGAAGCCGCGCTGGGTCACGCGCACGCCTACCGGTGCCTGGCGGCGCTTGTACTCGCAGCGGTCCACCAGCTTGACCACCTTGTAGACGTCCTCGGCGCTGAAGCCAGCCTCGATGATCGCCTCGGCGCTCATGTCGCCTTCGATGTAGCGCACTAGAATGGCGTCCAGGGTGTCATAGTCCGGCAGCGAGTCGCTGTCCTGCTGGTCCGGCGCCAGTTCCGCCGAGGGCGGACGCTCGATGACACGCTCCGGGATCACCAGGTTCTCGGTGTTGCGCCAGCGCGCCAGGCGATACACCCAGGTCTTGTAGACGTCCTTGATGGCGTTGTAACCACCGACCATGTCACCGTAGAGGGTGGCGTAGCCCACCGCCATCTCGCTCTTGTTGCCGGTGGTCAGGACCATCAGGCCCTTCTTGTTGGACAGCGCCATCAGCAGCACACCGCGACAGCGCGACTGGAGATTTTCCTCGGTGGTATCGCGCTCGGTACCCTCGAAGCTCTCGGCCAGGGTCTCCATGAAGGCTTCAACCATGGGCGCGATCGGCATCACTTCATAGCTGACCCCAAGCAGACGGGCCTGCTCGGCGGCGTCTTCCTTGGAAATGTCGGCGGTGTAGTGATACGGCATCATCACCGCATGGACCCGCTGGGGACCGAGTGCATCCACCGCGATAGCCAGCGACAGGGCCGAATCGATGCCGCCAGACAGCCCCAGCACCACGCCCTTGAACCCACTCTTGTTGACGTAGTCACGCAGACCGGTAACCAGAGCGCTGTAGAGGTCTTCCTCCGGCGCCACGTCCAGATCCACCTCGCCCTGGCGCGGGGTCCACTTGCCCTGCTCCTCGACGAAGTGCACCGGGCTCAGCCAGATATCCCAGTGCGGCGCCTGCACCGCCAGCTTGCCTTCGGCGTCGACACAGCAGGAGCCACCGTCGAACACCAGCTCATCCTGACCGCCAATCTGATTGACATAGACCAGCGGCAGGCCGACGTCACTGGCACGCTGCTCGAGAAGCTCGAGCCGCTCGGCCGGCTTGTTCTGGTGGTAGGGCGAGGCATTGAGGGTGACCAGGATATCAGCACCGGCGTCGCGAGCCTGGCGGACCGGCGCTTCCTGCCAGATATCCTCGCAGATCAGAATCCCGAGCCTGGCGCCCTTGTGTTCCACGACCAGCGGCGTGTCTCCGGGCTGGAAGTAGCGCTGCTCATCGAATACCTGATAGTTGGGCAGGGCCTGCTTGGCGTACTCATCCAGCCACTGGCCGTTGTAGAGCACGCCGGCCATGTTGTGCAGCGCGCCCTCGCGACGGCCGGGATAGCCCACGATGACCATGACGTCGCGGACCATCTTTTCCGCCATACGGGTACGCGCCTCGCGCAGGCGGGTCTCCATCGACGGCCTCAGCAACAGGTCCTCGGGCGGATACCCGGTCAAGAACAGTTCCGGCAGAACAACCACGTCGGCGCCGTGCTCGAGGAAAGCCTCGCGTACGGTCTCGATGGCCCGGTCGGCGTTGCCGGGGATGTCGCCGACCAAGGGGTCGAGCTGCGCCATCACCAGAGTCAGGTCTTGCATGAGCGGAGAAATCTCTCGAGAATCGGGGGGATCAGCCCCCATTGTCCCGCAAGGGCCGCCAACAGGCAAAGGCCGCCTCCAATCCGTGTGGAGTAAGGATGAACCTCTTGATAATCCGCCTTCTGATCTTCGCCGTGGTGTTCTTTGCCGGGCTCAAGCTTTATCGCATGTACCGCGAGTGGAAGTTTGAGCAGCAGGATCAAGGCCCCACCTCCCATGAGGGTGGCAAAATGGTGCGCTGCACCTGGTGCAAGGTACACCTGCCCGAGCAGGACGCCCTGCGCGAAAAGGGCGAGTGGTTCTGCTGCGGTGACCATCGTGACAAGTTCATCACCGAAAGCCGCCAAGGCGACGATGCTGACGGCGATAGCGGCGATGACACCCAGGGGCGTTGAACGCCCCGACAGTCACGCCGACGCCCAGTTGACCGACGCCCCGCTGCCCATTGCTACCTCACCCTGCCCCTGCTTCGATCGCCTCACTCCCGGTCAGCTTGGGCGCTCTTCCACACGTCCTTGCAACCGATAGGGCGCGGGATCAATGATCGGCTCTCTTCCCAGCAGTTGATCCACCAGCAGGCGCGTCGAGGCCGGCGCCAGCACCAGCCCATTGCGGTAGTGCCCGGCGTTGACGTGCAGGTTGTCCCAGCCGGGGGCCTGGCCGATATAAGGCACCCCGTCCGGTGATCCTGGCCTCAGCCCGGCCCAGTGGTGCTCGATCTCGCAGTCGGCCAATGCCGGAATGATGGCGGTAGCGCTACGCCATAGTGAGCTACGGGCGTCGTCGTCGGTGCCCTTGTCGAACCCGGCGTCTTCCAGGGTGGAGCCGGCCAGGACCCGCCCGTCGCCGCGAGGAATCACGTAGCGTCCATCCATCAGCACCACCCGCTCGACCAGTCCGGGTGGTGCCTTGAACAGAATCATCTGACCCTTGACCGGGCGTACCGGCAGATCGAGCCCGGCCATGTCGGCAAGCCCCGCCGACCAGGCGCCGGCACAGATAACCACTTGATCGGCACTGAGGTTGCCCTGGTCGGTGTTCACCACCGCCACCCGCTCCCCTTGCCGCTCGAACCCGGTGACCGTGCATTGCTCGCGCAACGTCACCGACGTCATGTCTTCCAGTCGGGACCTCAGCGCGCGCATCAGGCGGGGGTTACGAATGCTGCCCAGGGTCGGCATCCACAGCGCCTCGTCGATATCGCGGCGGGCGTTGGGTTCCTTTCGGCGGATCACTTCAGCGCCTACCCGCGACAGCGGCTTGCCAACCTCCCGCGCCCACTCGAGTGCGCGCGCTTCGTCATCCACCCTCAGGTAGAGAAGCCCTTTCTGACGATACTCCGGATCGACCCCGGTCTCCTCCAGCAGGCGCAGGGCCAGTTCGGGGTAGGCCCCCTCCGACCAGCTCGCCAGGCGCGATACCGGCGAGCTGTAGCGCCAGGGATAAAGCGGCGAGACGATCCCGCCCCCGGCCCAGGAGGCCTCGCTACCGCAGCCGCCTCGCTCGACCACCGTCACACTGTGACCGGCATCGGCCAGTTGCAGTGTCGTCATCAGCCCTATGACGCCGCCGCCAATCACCAGGAAATCACTCAAAGCGCTTCTCCAACGTCTGCTCTCCCTTCTCCGAGCTAGGCTCAAGGAACCCTGAATTCAAACAACAACCACAAGGAAGCGTTCGCCATGGACGACGACGCCCGACGCCCCCGTCATGTCTGCATGTCCCGAGCTTACTGGCACACACCTCACCACCCCGAACCTTACCGCCCCAAGTCTTGCCATCCCGAACCTCATCGAATCGCTTTCCGCCAGTCCGGAACTACCTTGCTGGAGCTGTTGCTGGTGGTGGCTATTGTAGGCCTTCTGACCAGCGTGGCCCTGCCGGGCTACCGGGCAATGGCCGCCCGACAGGATATCGCCAGCGAGCTTTCGCGACTAGAAGGCGCCCTGATGCTGGCCCGGGGCACGGCCATCACCCGGGCAAGACCCGTCACCCTGTGCCCGAGCGACGACGGCGTGCACTGCGGCGAGGACTGGAGGGGGAAGCTGTTGATCAAGGCTGGAGCGCCGAGTTGGGAGGGCGCGACACTTCATGTCTTTGCGCCAAGCCGGCTCTCAAGCATCGGCTTTCGCGAGGATGCAAAGCCGGTGCGTTTTCTGGCCAATGGACGCGCCAGTGGACATAACGGGACTTTCGATATCTGCGCGCGAGAAAACACGGGCGCTAGGCTGGTACTCAGCAATTTTGGAAGGATCAGAAGTGAAAAGGGTCGGTGTGCTGGACCCTCGTTTCCGCCTTAGTCATCACGATCGATCCAGATTACGCCGCCGTCACCTTCTCCACCTTCATCGGGGCTGATTTCGACCTTGCCATTTATCGTGACGGGACCTTCGGCAACTAGTCTGCCATTGATCGTGAGCCCCCCGCCCCCGCTTATCGCCATAGACCCGGTACTCCAGATGTCTCCATTGAGTTCCACCTGTCCGTGAGGAGCGAGCGTTGGCGCTCCAGAAACAACGATCGAGGTGTCATAGCTGCCAGCTGGGGCTTCGATTGTCACGCTCTGGCTCGGATCGGCAGGATCCACCACGATCACGATCTGATCCGCATCAGGGTAATCCGCTGGATTCAGACTGCCATCAAACCCGTGAGTTCTAGCGTCGCAATAGACGATCCCTTGGTGACTCGCACAGCCATCCGGCCCAAAGTCGGCATCCTCGAAGTCTTTGGCGACCACATCGATATAGCTGTCTGGACCGTAGTCGTTACCGGGGTGGGCAAGTCCGTTTAGTTGGCAGTTGGCGGGCTGATCCAGCTCAGGATGTGCCACCACAGGCCCCCCCGCATAGACCATGCAATCGTCAGGGATGAGATCGGGCAATTCCAATCCAGAGCTTTCCTTCTCTCGCCCCACCATCAGAAAGTGCCTTGCCAATACCTGCTCACCATCGCTGACCTGCCCCATGATCAGCTGCACGACAACATCCTGTTCTATACAGTCGATATGTCGATAGCCCACTGTGTCGCTATTGGTCAGTGTGTGTACGTCCGACCAATCAGCGGATACGCCGCCCTGTTCCGCTCGGTCTTGAATCTCGGCACACTCCAGTAGCCCGCTCGATTCAGGCGTTTCACTTAGCCTCTCGGCCCCACCCCAATCCGCCGCCATCTGGGCCTGGGCCATGGCGCGCATATTGCCGGCCAGGCGTTCGTCCACCAGCGCCGACTTGACCCCGGCCATGGCCACCACCGAGGCGATCGCTACCAGCGACAGCACCACCAATAGTGCCGCGCCTCGCTGCCTCGCTGGCGCCTTCATTCGGCATTCTCCGCCGCGGACACGGCCTGGAGACGATCCACCGCGTGCAGCCGGATCGGTGTCCTTGCGTGGGGCAGGTTCAGGGTGATGCGATAGAGTCCCCCACCCAGATCTTCCAGCACCTGATCGTCCTCGCAGGAACCATCGTAGGCCAGGCCATCGACCAGAGGCTCGCCGCTGTCGACCTCGTGCAGCGTACAGGACTCGCCATCTGGCGCCGGGCGCAGCACGTAATCGCCGGGGGAGGCGTCGCCCCGGCGCACCGCCGCGGTGATGGTATCGAGGGCGTAGCTCAGGACCGCCTGGCGATCGGCCAGGCGCAGCACCTCGCGCGCATTGGCGTTGACCTCCTGAAACAGCGAGCCCGCAGCCAGGATCACCAGGCTGCCGACGACCATGGCCACCATCAGCTCGACCAGCGACACGCCGCGCTGGCGACGCAATGACTTGCACGGGGAAAGGACGCGGTGCGGGCTCATGGTGCTTTCCGAGCGGGCAGCTTGACCCAATACTGAAACAGGCTGGGTTCGGTGAAGCGCTCGTCCTTCCAGCCGATACGCAATTCGAAGGCGCAGTCGTCCCGAGCGATCACCGCCTCGTCCAGGGGAATGAGACCGGGAAGGAAATCGGCCCAGTGCTCGCGCCAGTGCTCTCGGGAAAGGCTCTCGGGCACACCTTCAGGACAGTACCCGCCATTGGCCACCAGGCTTGCCCACAGCAGTTCCCGTGCATCCTGGGCGGCCAGGTCCGCCAGCGATCTCTGGATACTGGAATGGGCGCTTTGCAAGCTGCGCAACTGCATCCCCGCCACCCCTAAAAGTCCCACCGACAGCAGCACCAGCGCCACCAGTGCCTCGAGCAGGGAAAACCCGGCCTGGGATCGCAGGCTTCTCACGCGGCATCTTCCTCATCGCCGGAACGTACCACGCCGCTTGGCTCCACCGAGACCCAGCGACCCTCGCCTCCTGTCCCGCGAAGCTGCCAACGGCAGGGGCTACCGTAACTGCACTCATCCAGGCGCCCCATCAGATCGAAGCTGACCCCACCGGGCGATACCCGGGTACCGTCAGTGTGCGCTGCTTCATCGACCATCAGTACATCGCCATGCGCGCTTGGAGTGGACTGGCAGCCGCCGGCGTCCGCGTCTCCCGCCAGCACCTCGAGCCGCCAGCGTCCTGCGCAGTCGACCACCAGCACCCTGACCTCCTGGCGTCGGGTCAAGGCGGTGGTGCGTGCCAGGGTCAGTGCGCCGACCAGGCGATTGGTATCCGCCACCAGACGCTCGCCGGCCAGCCAATGGTGCAGACTTGGCACCGCCACCGCAGCCATCAGGCCGATCACCGCGACGCAGACGACCAGCTCCAGCAGGGTGACCCCGCGCTGACGGCTACCAGCAGTCATCTGGTGCCCGTTCGCCGGTCTGGTCCATGGTCAGGCTATCGCAGCCTTCCTTCACCGACTGGGCGTCGAGGGCCCTGGCCTCGAGAAAATAGCGTCCTGGGTGGCGTTCCACCGACAGTTGGTAGAAACCGGACTCCGACGGTCGCTCAAGCCCGTCACAGGCATCGATATCATAGGCCTGGTCACGGCTGTAGCAGCGTTCCAGCGACGAGGCGGTCGTCATCAGTAGAGCGCGGCCATCGGCGACACGGGTCTCGCGTAGATGCTCGGTGTACATGGGGTAGGCCACCGACGCCAGCAGACCGATGATGGCGATGCACAGCAACAGTTCGATCAGGGTGAAACCGCCCTGACGTTCCATCGAGCCTGGTGACGAAGCCCGTGTCGAAGCGGCACTGACTTTCTGGTCCAGCTCACTGAATCCATGGTCATCCCAGCGCGTCTCTGCGTAAATTGAGCCTCGCGTTTTTCGTATTCCCTGCATCGGGCTTCTCCGGCTCGTTTTCCCTTCGAGTATGTCGCACGTCCGCCATGGGCGGCAGGCGCTGGATCAAGGTTGTGTCGCGACACCACGCTTAAGCACAGACTTGAGGCTTTCTCCTACGCCTGAAAACAAGGACGCCGCCCTTGGGGGCGGCGTCGAGATGCTGCACTGGAAAAACGAACGGTGGAATGCCTTCACGGCAATCCTCTGGTGGCATCAGTCGCTGACGATGACCCGCTCGCGCAGTTCACGCGGCATCGAGAAGGTGATGGTTTCCTCTCGGCCGGCCAGTTCCTCGGGGGCCTCGGCGCCCAGCTCGGTCAGGCGGTCGATGACCCCCTTGACCAGTACCTCCGGGGCGCTGGCCCCGGCGGTCACGCCGACTGCACCGATATTCGCAAGCCAAGCCGGATCGATCTGCTCGGCACTGTCGATCAGGTAGGCCGGGGTGCCCACTCGCTCGGACAGCTCGCGCAGGCGATTGGAGTTGGAGCTGTTGGGGCTTCCCACTACCAGTACCAGATCGGAGCCCGCCGCCAGTTCGCGCACCGCGTCCTGGCGGTTCTGGGTGGCGTAGCAGATATCGTCCTTGCGCGGCCCCTGGATGTCGGGGAAGGTGGCGCGCAGGGCATCGATCACCCGAGCGGTATCGTCCATGGACAAGGTGGTCTGGGTGACAAAGGCCAGCCGACTGGGGTCCTTGACCTCCAGACGGGCCACGTCCTTTTCGTCCTCGACCAGGTAGATCTGGCCGCCGTGGGAGGTGTCGTAACGCCCCATGGTGCCTTCGACCTCGGGATGCCCTTCATGGCCGATCAGGATGCACTCCTGGCCACGGCGAGCGTAGCGCAGCACTTCCATATGCACCTTGGTCACCAGCGGGCAGGTGGCGTCGAAGACCTTGAGCCCGCGCCGCTCGGCCTCCTCCTGCACCGCCCGGGACACCCCGTGGGCAGAGAAGATCACGATGACGTCATCGGGAACCTCGTGGAGTTCCTCGACGAAGATCGCTCCACGCTCGCGCAGGCTATCCACCACGAAGCGGTTGTGGACCACCTCGTGACGCACGTAAATGGGCGGCCCGAACACGTCCAGCGCGCTGTTGACGATGTCGATGGCCCGGTCGACGCCGGCGCAGAAGCCGCGCGGGTTGGCCAGCTTGATTTGCATGGTTTGCCTTGCCTCGGTGCCGTCTTGGCACCTGGTTGAGCGGATGATTCGCGTGGTCATCACGTACTGCGCCTTACCGGCACACCGGGGACGTGAATCGCCTAGTGGGTGGTGGCGGGCTTGACGCCCAGCACCTCGACCTCAAAGGTCAGGGTGCGCCCGGCCAGCGGATGATTGAAGTCCACTTCCACCATGTCGCCGTCGATCTCGGTGACCACCCCGGGTAATTCGTCGCCGTTGGCATCGGCAAAGGACATCACGGTGCCGACCTCCGGCTCGTCGCCGTTGAACACCTCACGCTTCATGCGCTGGATGTTCTGTGGGTTGTGCTGACCGAAGGCGTGCTCGGGACTGACCTCGAAGCTGCCGCTGTCGCCGTCGGTCATACCCTTCAACGGCTGCTCGAACCCGGGCGGCAGGTTGCCATCGCCCAGTTGAAAGGTCGCCGGGGCCTTGTCCCGGGTGGAGTCCACCACGGTGCCATCTTCCAGCTTGAGGGTGAAGTGAAGGGTGACTTCCATGCCCTCGTCGATACGGTAGTCGCTCATTGGGATCTCCGAAAGAGTGACGGACCGGCAGGGACCGATACGTCGCTGCCGGCAACAGATAATTAGCCGCGCCGGGCGCGGCGGCGCTCGCCGAAGATCGACTCCCAGATCAGGCCGATGGCGCCCAGGGTGATGCCGATATCCGCCACGTTGAACGCCGGGTAGTACCAGCCCGCCGCGTGAAAGGACAGAAAGTCCACCACGTAGCCGTGCACCAGGCGGTCATAGAGGTTGCCCAGGGCGCCGCCGATGATCAGCGCGAGACACGCCCCCAGCAGCTTTTCGTCACGCCGCAGGCGACGCATCCAGATCGTCAGGCCGACGGTGGCCGCCACCGCGATGGCGGCGAACAGCCAGCGCTGCCAACCGGGGTGATCGGCCAGGAAACTGAAGGCCGCCCCGGTATTGTGCAAAAGCGTCAGATTGAAGAACGGCAGCACCTCCACCGGCGTGGCGTAGGTCAGCGTCTGGCTCATCAGTGCCTTGGTGCCCAGATCGAGCACGACCCAGGCCAGCGCCAGCCACCACCAGCGCAGCGGCTGGCGCATCGGTTCTACCTGTGAACTCATGTGCCCGTCACCCTCCTTGGTCGTGGAATCCGTGGCGTCAGGCATAGTGACGCACCTCGCCCGGACCGTCCGGCAGGTTGCTGACGCAGCGCGAACACAGGTCCGGGTGCTCGGGCAGCGAGCCCACATCGGGGCGATGGTGCCAGCAGCGCTCGCACTTGGCGTTGTCGCTGGCGCGCACCGCCACCTTGAGCCCTTCGACGTCGGTCTCGGCGGCATCGACTCCTTGGTCGAGCGGCGCCAGGTGGACCTCGCTGGTCAGCATCACGAAGCGCAGCTCGTCGCCCAGGCGCGAGAGCAGTTCGTCAAGCTCGTCGCTGACGTGCAGGGTCACCTCGGCGGCCAGGCTGCCCTTGATGGTCTTGGCGTTGCGGGCGTCTTCCAGGCACTTGTTGACCGCCTGCTTGACCGTCAGCACCCGCTCCCAGAAGTCACGGCCCATGCTGGCGTCGTCGCTGAGGGTGGACAGGCCTGTGTAGTAGGTCTCCAGCAGCACGCTGCGGCCTTCGGCCAGGCCCTTCTCGCCGGGAATGTTCTCGAAGATCTCCTCGGCGGTGAACGACAGGATCGGCGCGACCCAGCGCACCAGCGCCTGGACCACGTGATAGAGCGCGGTCTGGGCGCTGCGACGGGCCTGGGAGTCGGACTGGGTGGTGTACTGGCGATCCTTGATCACGTCCAGGTAGAAGCCGCCCAGCTCCCGCGCGCAGAAGCCGTGCACCTGCTGGTAGACGTCGAGGAAGCGGTACTCGTCGTAGGCCGTCTCGATGCGTGCCTGAAGTTGCGCGGCGCGGTCCACCACCCACTGGTCCAGCGCCAGCATGTCGTCGAAGGCCAGGGCGTCACGCTCGGGGTCGAAGCCGTTCAGGTTCGCCAGCAGGAAGCGCGCGGTGTTGCGGATACGCCGGTAAACGTCGGCGGTGCGCTTGAGGATCTCGTCGGACACCGCCATCTCGCCGGAATAGTCGGTGGAGGCCACCCACAGACGCAGGATATCGGCGCCGAGCTTGTCCATTACCTCCTGCGGGGCCACCACGTTGCCCATGGACTTGGACATCTTGCGGCCCTGGGCGTCGACGGTGAAGCCGTGGGTCAACAGGCCCCGGTACGGCGGGTGACCGTCGATGGCGCAGCCGGTCAGCAGCGACGAGTGGAACCAGCCACGGTGCTGGTCCGAGCCCTCCAGGTACAGATCGGCACGCGGGCCACTCTGATGGCCGTGGGGGTGCGAGCCGCGCAGCACGTGGCGGTGGGTGGTGCCGGAGTCGAACCACACGTCCAGGGTATCGGTGACCTTGTCGTACTGACTGGCCTCTTCGCCCAGAAGCTCGGCCGGGTCCAGGCGGAACCAGGCGTCGATGCCGCCGCGGTCGACCAGGTCGGCGACCTTCTCGGTCAGCTCCACGGTCTGCGGGTGCAGCTCGCCGCTTTCCTTGTGCAGGAAGAACGGGATCGGCACGCCCCAGTTACGCTGACGCGAGATGCACCAGTCCGGGCGGTTGGCGATCATGCTGTGCAGCCGCGCCTTGCCCCAGCCCGGGGTGAACTCGGTCGCCTCGATCCCTTCGAGCGCACTTTCGCGCAGGGTGCGACCGTCATGGCCAGGGATGTCCATGCCGACGAACCACTGGGCGGTGGCCCGGTAGATCACCGGGGTCTTGTGACGCCAGCAGTGCATGTAGCTGTGGGTGATGGTCTTGTGAGCCATCAGCGCGCCGGCCTCGGACAGTGCCTCGACGATCTTGGGATTGGCCTTCCAGATCAGCATGCCACCGAACAGCGGCAGGTCGTCGACGTAGACGCCGTCGCCCTTGACCACGCTGATGAAGTCACTGAAGTCCATGCCGTAGCGACGGCAGGAGTCGAAGTCATCGACGCCATGAACCGGCGCCGAGTGGACGATACCGGTGCTGCCCTCGTCGCTGGTCACGTAGTCGGCGAGATACATCGGCGCGGTACGCTCATACAGCGGATGACGGAACTCGATCAGCTCCAGCCGTTCGCCACGCGCCGTGGCGATAACCTCACCGCTCAGGCCGAAGCGCTCGAGGCAGCTCTCGACCAGTTCCTCGGCCAGCAGCAACAGCCGCTCGCCGGTGTCGACCAGGGCGTAGTTGAACTCCGGATGGACATTCAGCGCCTGGTTGGCCGGGATGGTCCAGGGGGTGGTGGTCCAGATGACCACCGCTGCGGGCTTGGGCAGGCTGTCCAGCCCGAAGGCGGCGGCCAGCTTGGCGTCGTCTGCGCAGGTGAAGGCCACATCGATGGCGTCGGACTTCTTGTCGGCGTACTCGACCTCGGCCTCGGCCAGGGCCGAACCACAGTCGAAGCACCAGTTGACCGGCTTGAGTCCCTTGAACACGTAGCCGCCCTTGACCATGTCGGCCAGGGCGCGGATCTCGCCACCCTCGTTGGCGTACTCCATGGAGCGGTAGGGATTGTCCCAGTCGCCGACCACGCCCAGACGCACGAAGTCCTGAAGCTGGCCCTTGACCTGCTCGTCGGCGTACTCGCGACACAGCGCCCGGGCCTTTTCAGGCTCCAGGTGCTTGCCATGGGTGGTCTCCACCTTGTGCTCGATGGGCAGCCCGTGGCAGTCCCAGCCCGGCACGTAGGGTGCGTCGAAGCCCGCCAGGTTCTTCGACTTGACGATGATATCCTTGAGGATCTTGTTGACGGCGTGACCGATGTGAATGCTGCCGTTGGCGTAGGGAGGGCCATCGTGCAGCACGAAGACCTCCTGGCCCTGGCGTGCGTCGCGCAAGCGCTGGTAAATGTCCAGCTTCTGCCACTGCTCGACCCGCGCCGGCTCGCGCTTGGGGAGCATGCCGCGCATGGGGAATTCGGTTTCTGGCAGATTCAGAGTGTGCTTGTAGTCGCTCATAGTCCTGGGGTCAGCCGTCGTCATGATCGGCGGGGGCCTGCCCCGCCGGGGAATCCTGGGTTGCGGCCTCGCGCGCACGTGGCGCCGATGCCAGAGGATAGGGTCGTGGGCCGTCAGGGTCCCGGGCAAACACTGCTCGCGCCCGGTCGATGTCGGCATATATCTGGGTCTTCAGCGCGGCAAAGTCCGCGAAGGTCTCTTCACCGCGCAGCTTGGCGCAGGGCACCACCGTCAGGCGTTTGCCATACAGGTCCGCCTGCATGTCCAGCAGATGCGCCTCCAGCACCGGACGCGGCGATCCTACCGTGGGCCGCCAGCCGATATTGACCACCGCGGGATGACGCTGGGACGCCTCGCCATCGCTGCCGTCGTGGATCTCCACCGTCGCCGCGTAGACACCGCGCAGCACCAGCGGACCCGGCAGCAGCGGCAGGTTGGCGGTGGGCACACCGATGGTGCGCCCGCGCTGCTGGTCACGCACCACCCGGCCGCTGACGCGGTAAGGCCGGCCCAGCAGGCGCGCCGCCGCCTCGAAGTTGCCACAGGCCAGCAGGGTGCGCACCCGTGTGCTCGACACTCGATCATCGTCGATGCGAAAGGTCAGGGTGTGTTCGACGCTGAAGCCGCTGCTGCGGCCGGCTTCGGTCAGCAGGGCAAAATCACCGCGACGATCGCAACCGAAGCGGAAGTCGTCGCCCACCACCAGATGGCGTACGCCGAGCCCTTCCAGCAGCACCCGTTCGATGAATTCTGCCGCCGTCAGCTGGCGCAGCGATTCATTGAACGGCAGACACAGCACCCGATCGACGCCGCACTCCTTGAGCAGGCCGACCTTGTCGCGCAACCGCGTCAGGCGCGGTGGCGCCTGGTCGCCGGCAAAGTACTCGCGCGGCTGGGGTTCGAACACCACCACGGTCACCGGCAGTCCGATGCGCGCCGCCTCGGCGTGGCACTGCTCAAGGATCGCCCGATGGCCCAAGTGCACCCCATCGAAGTTGCCGATGGTCGCCACCGTGCCACGGTGCTCCTCGCGCAGATTGTGCAGGCCTCGAATTACTTCCATGAGTCGGGTCACACCGAACCTAAAGGGAGTCGATTATAGCGAAGTGCGGGCCGCCGCGTCTTCCCACCGTCTGAAGGCGTCTGGGTGGGCAGGCACTTTTCCAACACGCCCACGCCATAGGCTTGTTCCGAAAAGTCGACGCGGGCAGGCAGCTTTCTAACACCCCCCGCCTTAGCCCTTGAGCCGAAACTGGCGGACTCTGACTCCTGTCAGCCCCAGCCAGGCGAAGTACGCAAGCCCACCGGCCGCCACCAGCGCCGCCATCCACAGCACACGAGGCATGAGCCCCCAGCCGAGCCACTGGTGCCACTCCGGCGCCAGCAACACAAGCACCAGGCCCATGGCCACACAGCCGCCTCCAAGCTGCACGGCAAAGCGCCCCCAGCCGGGCTGGAAGCGCAGCACGCCCTGCCGGCGCAGCAGCCAGGCCAGCATCCCGGCATTGAGGAAGGCCGACAGCGCGGTGGCCAACGCCAGCCCGGCGTGGGCCAGCGGCCAGATCAGGATCAGGTTGAACACCATATTGGCGACCATCGCGATGATACCGACCTTGACCGGCGTCTTGGTGTCCTGGCGGGCAAAGAACCCCGGCGCCAGCACCTTGATCAGCATGAAGGCGACCAGGCCGAGGGCATAGGCACGCAGGCTCATCGCCGCCATCACGATATCGTTGTCGGTCATGGCGCCGTAGTGGAACAGCGTGATCAACAGCGGCTCGGCCAGCAGCGCCAGCGCCAGCGCCGCTGGCAGCCCCAGCAGCAGCACCGCTCGCAGCGCCCAGTCCAGCATCTGGCTGAAGTGCTCGGTGGACGCCTCGGCGTGGCGCCGCGACAGCGCCGGCAGGATCACCGTACCGATGGCCACGCCGAACACCCCCAGTGGCAGCTCCACCAGGCGGTCGGAATAGTAGAGCCAGGACACGCTGCCCGCCGCCAGCAGCGAGGCCAGGATGGTATCCAGCAGCAGATTGATCTGCGACACCGAGACTCCGAACAACGCCGGCGCCATCAGTCGAAGGATGCGCCGCACACCCTCGTGGGCGAAGTTGGGCCAGGGCCGGGGCATCAGCCCGAGCCTCACCAGAAAGGGCACCTGAAACAGCAGTTGCGCGGCACCGGCGATCAGCACGCCCCAGGCCAGCGCCATGGCCGGCTCGCTCATCATCGGCGTCAGCACCAGCGCCGCACCGATCAGCGACAGGTTCAGCAGCACCGGGGTGAAGGCCGGTACCGCGAAGCGATTCCAGGTATTGAGCACGCTGCCGGCGAAGGCGGTCAGCGAGATCAACAGCAGATACGGGAACGTCAGCCGAAGCATGTCGGTGGTCAGCGCGAGCTTGTCGGGATCTCGCGCAAAGCCAGGAGCAAACACCCAGGCCAACCAGGGCGCGGCGACGATAGCCAGGGCGGTAATCAGCGCCAGCACCGCCGCCAGGCTACCGCACACCGCATTGAGCAGTTCGCGTATCTCTTCGCGGGTGCGGGTGGTCGAGTACTCCGACAGCACCGGCACGAAGGCCTGATTGAAGGCGCCCTCGGCGAACAGCCGACGCATGAAGTTGGGGATCTTGAAGGCCACGAAGAAGGCGTCGGCGCCCTGTCCTGCACCCAGCAGGGTGGCGATCACCACGTCGCGCACCAGCCCCAGCACCCGGGACAGCATGGTCATGCTGCTGACCACCAACCCAGAGCGCATCAGGCCCCGACGCACGGGCGCCTTGGCGCCCCCCACCGAGGTGCCCGCTCCCTGCTCCAGGGCCTGATCAATGTCCTCATCCGAGGCCTGCTGTCGACGCTCGTCGGTCACGTCACTGATTCCTTGCTTGCGGGTTCCCTGCTCAATTCCCGGCTCGTTTGTCCAGCCTTCTTGCCACGCTGACAGTCCCCGCGCTCTGGCTCGCCATCGCCCGGAGAAGGGCGACGAAGGGGCACCGGGGCGCCGCGGGTCATCAATTGGCAGGCACAAAAAAACCGGCCGTAGCCGGTTTTTCGCGTGCGCGACACGGACGCATCCGCGTCACGCCGAAAGCGCGGGACCGGCTTACGCAGCCAGCGCCTTGATGCGCTTGTTCAGACGGCTCTTGATGCGAGCGGCCTTCTTCTTGGACAGGGTGTCCTTGTCGGCGATGCGGTCGATGACCGGCTGTGCCGCCTTGAAGGCGTCCATTGCCTGAGCGTGGTCACCGCTGTTGATCGCCTTGATCACGCGCTTGACGTAAGTGCGGACCATGCTGCGCTGGCCTGCCTTCAGGACACGACGAGATTCTGCCTGACGGGCGCGCTTACGGGCTTGCTTGCTGTTAGCCACTGACTGTCTCCTTGGAGAAAGTTGTCGTCACCGTCGCACGATGACTTGATAACGTATTGATCCAACAGGGAAATAAAAAAATCCCCGTCGGCCTGGCCATCTGGCCGACCGCCATCGCAAGCACTGTCGCGAGGCAATCGTTACGGGCCGTGTCTGAGAGGATGGCGCATCCTATCATGTCAAGGTACTGCGCGCCAGCCTTTTACGGCCTGGCGCGCCTGGCTCACTCCACCGACCCTGTGCCCGGCCAGCGGCGGCCAGCGCAGCGGTCATCGCGCCACTTGTCACGACTCCACGGGCGCCTCAGGTCACCGCAGACGTCGCCGCCGCCATCACCGCTCAATCACTTCAGCTTCGACTGGATCATCTGCTTGACGAAGCGCTGACGCTCCTGCAGCCGCAGCCCCTGGATCGCCTCCGCCAGATCATGAGCCTCTTCGCCCACGTGCCAGTAGAGCTGACGGCGAGTGCTGATCGCCTGGTAGGCGGCCTCCGCCACTTCCTTCGGGCCCAGCGTGATCTGCTGCTCCGTGCACACCATGGAGTCAGGATTGTTCGAGTTCATCGGTGTATTGATCAGGCCGGGTTCGATGATCCCTACATAGATGCCATCGGACTCCAGCTCGATACTCAGCGACTCGCCCAGCGACGTCACGAACGACTTGGTCGCACCGTACACGCTGAACATCGGCAGCCCGGTGATCGCCGACGCCGACGACGTCAGCAGGATGGCGCCTGCCTCGGACGCCATCACGTAGGGCAGCGCCTCCTTGATGATGTAGATCGTGCCCATGGCATTGATCAGGTTCATCATCTCGTACTTTTCGAGCTCGACGTCCTTGAACAGGCCACTCGCCTGAATCCCGGCATTGGAGTGGACGACATCGATCACTCCACCGCAGACGGTGGCGAACTGCTCGATGGCGTCATGCACACCAGCACGACAGGAGACATCGCACTTGTAGGCAAACAGGTTCGCCTGCCCTTGCGCCTGCAGCTCGTTCAGCGCCTTGACGTTGATATCCAGGCCACCGACCTTAAAGCCCTTCTCCAAAAACAGTTTGACGACCTCAAAGCCGACGCCGGAACCAGCACCCGTTACCAGAATAGACTTCATCGACAACGCTCCCTCTTCTCCAAAGACCGCTGAGACCACGCACCGGGGCACGCTTCAGCTTCAAGGCTCACGCGACAGGACAGATGTCGCGCATGCGCCGCCGACAGCGGCTGCTGTCGGCGGCGCATAAGAGCACGGAGAAAAGACGGGAACCATATCCCTAAAGAGAGGCGCCGGGGGCAACAAGGCGCCTGATACCGACCTGGATCAAGCCAGCACCACAAGATTGTCGCGGTGAATCAGCTCCGGCGCTTCCATATAGCCGAGCAACTCACAGATGCGCCCGCTGGGTTGGCCGAGAATCTTGCGTGCGTCCTCGGCGTTGTAGTTGACCAGTCCCTTGGCGATCCGCTCGCCCTGCTCGTCGACGCACAGCACCATGTCGCCACGCGCGAAGTCACCCGAGGCGGCCTTGACCCCCACCGGCAACAGCGACGAGCCGCTGCTACGCAGCACCCGTACCGCGCCGGCGTCCAGGGTCAGGGTACCGCGCACCTGCAGCTGGCCGGCGAGCCAGCGCTTGCG
>NZ_JAMXRY010000054.1:0-34706 GCF_024124525.1 Halomonas sp. OfavH-34-E
CACCAACTTCCATCTGCCGGAATCGACCTTGCTGATGCTGGTGTCTTCCTTCTCCGGCTACGACACCGTGATGAAGGCCTACCGCGAGGCGGTAAAGGAACGCTACGCCTTCTTCAGCTACGGCGACGCCATGCTGCTGACGCCGGCACGCTGACCCTATTTGCCAGGCGGTGGCTGCTCGGCCGAGCGGTCCACCGTCGTCAGGCTCGAATCAACGCCCCCAAGGGGCACGGAGAGACCCATGCGCGAGCAATGCTTCATGCGCTTCGACAAGCTGGCCGAGGACGGCCGGGCCCGCCGAGGTCGCATCACCTTTCCCCGCGGCACCATCGAGACCCCGACCTTCATGCCGGTGGGCACCTACGGCACGGTCAAGGGCATGACCCCGGCCTCGGTGGAAGAGATCGGCGCCGAGATCATCCTCGGCAACACCTTTCACCTGTGGCTGCGCCCCGGTACCGAGGTCATCGAGGCCCACGGCGACCTGCACGACTTCGCCCAGTGGCACAAGCCGATCCTCACCGACTCCGGCGGCTTTCAGGTGTTCTCGCTGGGCGAGACGCGCAAGATCACCGAGCAGGGCGTGCACTTCCGCTCGCCGGTGGACGGCTCCAAGGTGTTCATGGGACCGGAAGAGTCGATGGCGGTGCAGCGCTCGCTGGGCTCCGACATCGTCATGATCTTCGACGAGTGCACCCCTTACCCCGCGACCCACGACGAGGCGCGCCGTTCGATGGAGATGTCGCTGCGCTGGGCCCAGCGCTCCCGCGATGCCCACGGCGACTCACCGTCGGCGCTGTTCGGCATTATCCAGGGCGGCATGTACCCGGATCTGCGTGAGGCTTCGCTCAAGGGCCTCGGCGACATCGGCTTCGACGGCTACGCCATCGGCGGGCTGTCGGTGGGCGAGCCCAAGGAAGAGATGATCAAGGTGCTCGACTACCTGCCCGAGTGGATGCCGGCGGACAAGCCGCGCTATCTGATGGGCGTCGGCAAGCCCGAGGATCTGGTCGAAGGGGTACGCCGCGGGGTCGACATGTTCGACTGTGTGATGCCCACCCGCAACGCCCGCAACGGCCACCTGTTCACCGCCGAGGGCACGGTCAAGATCCGCAACGCCAAGCATCGTCACGACACCCGCCCGCTGGAAGATGACTGCGACTGCTACACCTGTCAGAACTTCTCGCGGGGCTATCTGCACCACCTGGACCGCTGCGGCGAGATGCTCGGATCGATGCTCAACACGATCCATAATCTGCGTCACTATCAGCGTGTCATGGCCGGTTTGCGCGGTGCTATCGAAGCGGGTACATTGGCTGACTTCGTGGAAGGGTTCTATGCCAGGCGTGGCCTGCCGGTTCCCCCCGCCCCGAATTGATGACCCGGTCGGCAGCCGCCGGCCGTCTGACTCCCTTTTCCCCACGACTTCAGGAGACCGTCGTACATGTTGGACTTCTTCATCTCCCCGGCCCTGGCCCAGGATGCTGGCGCTGCCGCCGGTGGTGGTATCGCCCAGATCGTGATGCTGGTCGGCTTCGTGCTGATCTTCTACTTCCTGCTGTGGCGTCCCCAGGCCAAGCGCGCCAAGCAGCACAAGCAGTTGATCGCTGGCCTGTCCAAGGGTGACGAGATCGTCATCGGCGGTGGTCTGATGGGCCGCATCACCCGGGTCAGCGACGACAGCGAGTTCCTCGCCATGGAAATCAGCGAAGGCACCGAAGTCAGCGTGCAGAAGAACGCCGTGGCCGCCGTGCTGCCCAAGGGCACTATCAAGTCCATCTGATTGGTGTCATTCCCCTTCGGCCCTGTGCGCCGAAGGGGGCCCCATGCTGACGCGGGGGGAGCCGATCGGTCGGCTGTCGCGCGTTGGCGAGGCAGCCGCACCCTTCGCTTTGGAAAGTCCCCGGAGCACCTCTCGAGCGCCCCCGGCTTTCCCTTATTTGTCAGCAACCTGAGGGCAGAGCCCCGATGCTCAATCGTTACCCTTTATGGAAGTACCTGCTGATCCTGGTGGTACTTCTTGTCGGCCTGGTCTACTCCCTTCCCAATCTGTTTCCCGAAGACCCAGCGGTCCAGATCAGCAGTGATCGTGGCGAGCTGAGCCTCTCCGAATCCCGCCAGCAGAGCCTCGAACAGGCCCTGGCCGAGGCGGACATCGACGTCAAGACGGTGGAACAGGAGCCCAACAGCCTGCTGATCCGGCTGAACGACGCCGAGGACCAGATTCCCGCCCGTGACCTGATCGCCCAGCAGCTCGGCGATGACTATGTGGTCGCGCTGAACCTGGCAGAGTCCACCCCCGAGTGGCTGTCTTCGCTGGCGGCCTCGCCCATGACCCTTGGTCTGGACCTGCGTGGCGGCGTGCACTTCCTTTTGGAAGTGGACATGGAAGCGGCGGTCAATCAGCGTCTCGAGGTCAACGCCAGCGCCATGCGCGAGACCCTGCGTGAAGAGCGCATCCGCTACCGCAACACCGAGATCGACGGCCGCACCATCTCGCTGGACTTCATGAACGCCGAGGATCGCGACGCCGCCGAGACGCTGATTCGCCGCGAGTTCCCCGACTTCCAGTACCAGGATGTCGAGCGTGAACGCGGCGCCAGCCTGGCGATGACCCTGACCGACGCGTCCGTGGACGAGATCCAGGACTACGCGATCAACCAGAACCTGACCACCCTGCGCAACCGCGTCAACGAGCTCGGCGTGGCCGAACCGCTGGTACAGCGCCAGGGCCCGGATCGCATCGTGGTCGAGTTGCCCGGTGTGCAGGACACCGCCGCCGCCAAGCGTATCGTCGGCGCCACCGCCAACCTGGAGTTCCGCCTGGAGGCGCGCACCGACACCCCGTCCAACGAGACCGAGGCGCTGCCCTTCCGCAACGAGCCCGGACGCACCGCCGACCTGATGCGCGACGTCATCATCACCGGCGACAGCGTGTCCAGCGCCAGCCGCGGCTTCGACGAGAACGGTCGCCCCCAGGTCAACATCAACCTGGACGGCACCGGCGGCACCCTGATGAACCGCGCCACTCGCACCAACATCGGTCGCAACATGGCGGTGGTGTTCATCGAGCACAAGACCCGTGACCGTACGGTGATGGAGGACGGTGAGCAGGTAACCGTGCGTGATCCCTACACCGAACGCGGCATCATCAGCCTGGCCACCATCCAGAGCGCGCTGGGCAACAGCTTCCGCATCACCGGGCTGGAATCGCCCACCGAAGCCGGCGAGCTGGCACTGCTGCTGCGCTCCGGTTCACTGGCGGCACCGATCTACTTCGCCCAGGAACGCACCATCGGCCCAAGCCTCGGCGCCGACAATATCGAGCGCGGCATGCTCTCGGTCCAGATCGGTCTGCTGCTGGTCGTGCTGTTCATGTTGATCCGCTACAAGGTGTTCGGCGTCATCGCCAACATCGCCCTGGCGTTGAACCTGACCCTGCTGGTCGCCGCCATGTCGATGCTCGGCGCCACCCTGACGCTGCCTGGTATCGCCGGTATCGTATTGACGCTGGGCATGGCGGTGGACGCCAACGTGCTGATCTTCGAGCGTATTCGTGAGGAGCTGCGCACAGGACTGTCGGTGCAGCAGGCGATCCACGCCGGCTACGAGCGCGCCTTCAGCTCCATCGTCGACGCCAACATCACCACCCTGCTGGTGGCATTGATCCTGTTCTCCATCGGTACCGGCCCGGTCAAGGGCTTCGCCGTCACCCTGTCGCTGGGCATCCTGACCTCGATGTTCACCGCCCTGCTGGTGACCCGTGCCATGGTCAATCTGATCTACGGCGGCAAGCCGGTGAAGAAGCTATGGATCTAAGCCCATGTCCACTTGCACACAACGGGGAGAGGGTATGAAACGCCTCACCAACCTGAATCTCGACTTCATGGGCCAGCGCAAGATCGCCTTTGCCATATCGGCGATCCTGATCCTGGTCTCACTGGTGTCGCTGGTGGTGCAGGGCCTGGCCCTGGGCCTCGACTTCACCGGCGGCACCCTGGTCGAAGTCCGCTACGCCACCGCCCCGGCGCTGGACAGCGTGCGCGGCGCCCTCGAGGGAGCCGGCTTCAATGACATCTCGGTACAGACCTTCGGCGCCGCCAATGAGGTGCTGATTCGTCTGCAGCAGACCTTCGAGGCCAACGTCGGCGACCAGGTCGTGGGCCTGCTGGCCCAGGGCGGCGCCCAGGTGGACCTGGTGCGTGCCGAATTCGTCGGTGCCCAGGTCGGCGGTCAACTGCGTGACCAGAGCGGTCTCGGCATGCTGGTCGCCCTCGGCGTGGTCATGCTCTACGTGGCCTTCCGCTTCCAGTACAAGTTCGCCATCGGCGCACTGCTGGCACTGGTCCACGACGTGATCATCGTGGTCGGCGCCTTCTCGCTGTTCCAGATGGAGTTCGACCTGACGGTGCTGGCCGCCGTGCTGGCGGTGATCGGCTACTCGCTCAACGACACCATCGTGGTCTATGACCGTATCCGCGAGAATATCCGCAAGTCGCGTATCGACGACATGCCGGCGATCTTCAACGAGGCGATCAACCAGACCCTGTCCCGCACCCTGGCGACCTCCGGCACCACCCTGCTGGTACTGCTGGCGCTGGCCTGGCTCGGTGGCGACATGATCCACAATTTCTCGGTGGCCCTGCTGATCGGTATCGGCGTGGGTACCTTCTCGTCGATCTACGTGGCGGCGGCCCTGCTGATAAAGCTCAAGCTCCAGCGCCGCGACCTGATCCCGGAGAAGAAGGAAGACGCCGAGGAAGAGCAGCTGCCCTGATATCACCGCAACTGCCCCTCGAGGCCCCGTCGTGGATCATCCACGGCGGGGCCTCTTCCTTTCCGAGGTCGCCGCCCGATCACGGCGAGCCGGCAACGCTGTCGGCGGCCTCTCAGTTCACTTCGAAAACCATGCCGCAACGCGAGATAGGTCGTTTCCTTCCAGAAAATGCCCGCAGTCACTTGCCCTGGCCAGCGCCCCCTTTCATGCTTGTCATCCACCCCATTAAAACGTGACGAGGCCGCATGTTCCTGCTGATCGCCTTTGCCGTACTGTCCATCGGCGCCTCCTTCCTGTGTTCGGTACTGGAAGCGGCCATCCTGTCGCTGACACCGAGCTATATCGCCCAGGTCCAGGAGACCAACGAGCCGCTGCACAAGAAGCTGAACGCCCTCAAACGGGATATTGATCGCCCGCTGGCGGCTATCCTGACGCTCAACACCATCGCCCACACCGTTGGCGCCACCGGCGTCGGCGCCCAGGTCGCGGTGGTCTTCGGCGAGGCCTGGCTGGGCGTCGCCTCGGCGGTGATGACGCTGGCCATCCTGATCCTCTCGGAGATCATCCCCAAGACCATCGGCGCCACCTACTGGCGCCAGCTGTCGCCTTGGCTACCGCCCATCCTCAATACCCTGATCCTGATTCTCAAGCCGTTCATCTGGATGTCCGAGCAGATCACCCAGCGTATAGGCGGCAATGCCGCAGACACCGATATGCGCGGCGAAATCAAGGCGCTGGCGCGCATCGGCCTGGACGAGGATGCGCTGGATCGTGACGAGACCCGCGCCATCACTAACATCCTCAACCTGCACGAGATCAAGATCGGCAAGGTGATGACGCCAAGAACCGTGTGCGTCACGGTGCGCCCATCGATGACCGTGGCCCAGTTCGAGCAGGAACTGGTGCGCTCGCCGTTCACCCGCTTTCCGGTGATGGACGGCGGCGAACAGGCCATCGGCTATGTGCACAAGGCCGACGCCTACCAGGCGGATGAATCCGTCGACATGAAGGAGATCATGCAGGACGCCCCCTCGGTACAGGCCGACGACAGCGTCGAGCACGTCTTCACCATGATGCTCAGGGATCGTCAGCATCTGGCGGTGGTGTATGACGACCACGGCACATGGGTGGGCCTGATCACCATGGAGGACGTGATCGAGACGGTGCTCGGCCAGGATATCGTCGACGAGACCGACAACGTCACCAATATGCGCAAGTACGCCAAGCAGCGCTGGACCCAGCGTCGACAAGGCAGGTCAGCCAAGACAGACTCCGGCGACCCGGCCAGCCAGGGTTCCTGAACCCAGCGCCAGGGAGCGTTCGCCAGTACGCAACGCAACGTAGCACGGCGACGCTCCCCCTTTGGCCGAACATTTGCGATAACATCTCCATTGAAAATGATTATCAATGGAGAAAGCATGTACAAGTCTCTCGCCATCGCCGCCCTGCTCAGCGTCACTGCCCAGGCCTGGGCGCAACCGGTGCCGGAAAGGGTCGCCGCCCTCGACTACGCGGCCCTGGACATCCTCGACAACCTGGCGCAGCGCGAGCGTATCGCCGGTGTCGCCCAGGCAACGCTTCCCGACTATCTGTCCGACTATGCCGACGACGCCTTCACCGACGTGGGCACCCTCAAGGTCGCCGACATGGAAGCCCTTGAGTCGCTGTCACCCGATGCCATCCTGATCAGCGGGCGCCTGGAAGCCGAACGCGAAAATCTGGAAGCTCTTGCCCCGGTCTACGCCGTGGCGACCGAGGGCGAGGACGCCTGGGACCAGCTTGAACATCGGGTCGACGATCTGGCTGCGCTGTTCGATGCACAGCAAGCGGGTGAGCAGGCGCTTGCGGACCTGCGCCAGGCGCTCGATCAGCAATTGGCCGAGATCAGCGGGACGCCGAAGGTACTGGTGGTCGTCCACAATGACGGAAAGCTTATCGTCCAGCACAACGCCGTCGTGCATGACCTGATGGGACTGGCCTCGCCCGAACTTCCCGAGAACGTCGAGAGCGTGACGCGTGGTGAGCGTACCTTCACGCCGCTGACGCCGGCGCAGATCGCCGCCACCCAGCCCGACCTGGTGTGGGTGGTGGACCGCAGCGCCGCCATCGGCCAGACGCCTCTCGATGTCGAGGCGCTGACGCAGGCCGTCGGTGACGATCTGGCAATCGCCGTCGGCTCGCCGCGACTCTGGTATCTGGCCGGCCAGGGCCTGGACAGCACCCGCCTCCAGGTCGAAGAGGTGGTGGCCGCGCTGGCGCCCTGACCACGGTCGCACCGAACTCACTGCACCAACAACGAATGACGCCCCCGCGGCCAGGCCGCGGGGGCGTCGTCGTTGGCGGGGCCAAAGCCGCACCGGCTCTCCACAGCGGCCATCCGACGCCCCCGTTCAACCACCATGAATCGCCCCCTCCAGCGGCCGAATAGCCGCTACCTCCTGGGAGGTATGGCGCACCAGGGCATGCCATCTAGCCTTAAATGGCATACCAGACAACCCACCAGGCATGCCGAAGGCGACGTACACCATGACCTCTCATCTGCTTCAGGACATCGCCCCCCAGACTCCGCTGTCGGATCCGCTCTCCCCGGCCGCAGCACAGAGCGCCGTGATCGAGCTTGAAGGGACTCGCCTGGTCGCCGTTACCACCCTACCGGAGCGTGCCAGAGGCGCCATCGGCAAGCGGGAAACCGCGATCTTTCGCCAGGCCATCGCCACGGCCAGCGAACATCGCCTGCCGCTGATGATGCTGATCGACTCCGCCGGTGCCAAGGTCGACGAAGGCGTGGCGGTACAGGGCGACTTGCGTGCCCTGATAGGAGACCTGCTGGTCGGACGCCAGCGCATCCCCGGGGTCCTGGCGGTGCTGGGGCACAATACCTTCGGCGGTGCCAGCCTGGTGGCCATGTGCGCCGACCAGCGTCTCTACACGCCAGCCAACCGTCTGGCGATGAGCGGGCCTCGCCTGCTGTATGCCCGCAATCTCCACCAGCACCGAGTGGACGCCGTCATCTCGGCGGCGTCCCGACTCAGGCGCGATCCCGCCGGCCATGCCACGAGCGGAACACTGACAGCGCTGCGCAACGACATCGCCAGGTGGCTCGCCTCGTCACGTCGAATCGACCTCAATGTCGGTTCCGCTACTGAATCCGTCGCCACCTTGCCGTCAGCTCGGGTAAGCCGGTCGCAGCAGGAGCAGCACGCTTGGATCACCTGCCACGGAAGCGCCCCGCCGGATCACCGGGATCTTGCAGACCTTGCTCAGGCAATCCAGCGCCTCCCCGCTGGGCTTTCGCTGATACTGCGCTGCCAGTGGAGCTGCCACAGCCTGAGGGCCATCGATGAAGCCAGGCTACAGAGCCTGGCGCTGGTGCGTCTGGCCAGCACCATCGAGCACCGAGTGCGCTCGGGTGCCGCCGTTGAGCTGGTGATCGATGGTGAACTCTCGGGTGGCATCTATCTCGCCCTCGCCGCCTGCGCAAGCCAGGTGAGACTCACCGCCAGAGGACGCGTTCGCAGCCTGCCCTCACGGGTGGCCGCGCTGATCACGCCTAGAGGCGATCATCCACAAGCCAGCGCCGAACACCTCCACGCGCTTGGCATCATCGACACCCTGGAGGCCTGGGATGAACACTGAGGCCAGCTGCCGCAACGTCTTTCGGATGTTTCAGGATGTCGCCGAGCGGGTGGGGCATGGACCCCTGCTGACCACAGCGCCATTCAACAGGGCCACCAGCGGGGCTTCCAACAGAGCCACCAGCGAGCCTTCCACCACCCTGTCCTACGCCGACGCCATGGCCCAGAGTGCCCGCCTGGCCTGCGCCCTGACAGCGCTCGGTGTCAGGCCGGGGGATCGCGTCGCCGCCCAGGTCGACAAATCTCCGCAAGCCTTGCTGCTGTACCTGGCGGTGCTGCGTCAGGGCGCCCTCTATCTGCCACTCAATACCGCCTATACCGCCACCGAGATCGCCTATTTTCTCGGCGACGCCGCGCCGGTGCTCTATGTCGCCTCCTCCGCGTGCATGGCCACGAGCGAAGAAGTCTTGAACCGCCACCCCGGTATCCAGCGGCTCACCCTGGAGGCGGACGGCTCGGGCAGTTTGATGACACTCGCGTCGGAGCAGGCCGAGCGCCACCGAGTCCAGCCTCGTCGAGGCGACGACGTCGCCCTGATTCTCTACACCTCCGGCACCACCGGCAGCCCCAAGGGGGCGATGCTCACCCACGCCAACCTGGCCAGCAATGCCAGGGCGCTGACCCGACTCTGGGAGTTCGGCACAAGCGACGTGCTGATCCACGCCCTGCCGCTGTTTCATGCCCACGGCCTGGTCATCGCCACCCACTGCGTGCTGCTGTCCGGCAGTCGCATGCACCTGCTGCCGCGCTTCGATGCCGATACCGTGGTTCACCTGCTGCCCGAAGCCACGGTGATGATGGGCGTCCCTACCTACTACAGCCGGCTGCTGGAGCACCCTGATCTCAGCGCCGCGGCCACCTCGGGGATGCGTCTTTTCGTCTCGGGCTCCGCGCCCCTGAGCGAGGCCACCGCCCGGCGCTTTCACGCTTTGACCGGGCACACCATCCTGGAGCGCTACGGCATGACCGAGGCCACTATCATCAGCTCCAACCCGGTGGTTGGCGAACGGCGCCTCGGCTCGGTGGGCCTCCCCATCGAGGGCGTCAGCCTCAGGATCACCGATGACCACGACACCCCGCTTGCCAGCGGCAACGTCGGACACCTCCAGATCAAAGGCCCTGCCGTGATGAAGGGCTACTGGCGGCAGCCACAGAAGACTCGCCAGGAGTTCACCCGTGACGGCTGG
This sequence comes from Halomonas sp. OfavH-34-E, assembly GCF_024124525.1. Classification (NCBI taxonomy): domain Bacteria; kingdom Pseudomonadati; phylum Pseudomonadota; class Gammaproteobacteria; order Oceanospirillales; family Halomonadaceae; genus Halomonas; species Halomonas sp. OfavH-34-E. The sequence goes on from NZ_JAMXRY010000054.1 coordinate 9,600, forward strand.
TTTCGCACCGGCGACAACGGCCGTATCGATGAGGATGGCTACCTGACCATCGTCGGTCGCAGCAAGGATGTGATCATCAGCGGGGGCTACAACGTCTACCCGGGCGAGGTCGAAGCGCTGCTCGACGCCATGGAGGAGGTCAGTGAATCCGCGGTGATCGGGCTGCCCCACGCCGACTTCGGCGAAGCGGTGACCGCCGTGGTGGTGGCGGCCGCTGGCGCCACCCCGGACGAAGATGCCATTCGCCGCCGTCTGCGCGATGTACTGGCCGCCTACAAGGTTCCCAAGCGGGTACTGGTGGCCGACGACCTGCCACGCAACACCATGGGCAAGGTGATCAAGGCCGAGCTCAGGGACAACCATCGAACCCTCTACCTTGGCCGCTCGGCCGAAGGTGTCTCATGAATCCCTTCCTCCGGCTGTGCCGCACCCTGGGCGATGCCGGCTTTTTTGCCGCCCTGCTGATCATGGTGTTCCTGGTCGCTTCGATCATCTGGGAGGTCATCAGTCGATACCTGCTGGGGGCCCCCACCGTCTGGGTCACCGAGGTCTCGGGCTATCTGGTCTCCGGCATCCTGTTCATGGCCATCGCCCGGGTCTATCGGGAAGGCGGTCATGCCCGCATGTCGCTGCTGGAGGGACGGCTGTCGATCGCCGCCCAGAACCGTCTGGGGCTGGTCGTCGACGGCTGCACCCTGGTGTTCGCGGCCTTCGCCTTCTGGGCCACCCTGGAACTCGCTCTCCTGTCCTATCAGCTCAACTGGCGGTCCTCGACCACCCTGGCGGTACCGCTGTATCTGCCCCAGTCGCTGATGCCGGCGGGCTCCGCGATCTTTGTGCTGGAACTGATCGCTCAGATCCACCAGAAGCTGGCGCACTTCAAGGCGCCCGCCACCGACGAGGACGGACCCACGCCATGATGATTCTCAGCGTCGCCCTGAGTCTGGCCATCCTGTTGATCCTCGGCGTCCCCGTGGCCTTCGCCCTGGGGCTCGCGGCCCTGGTGGGCATCATCTACCAGGGTGGCCTGGCCGCCAGCCTGGCCATGTCCGACATCATCTGGGGCACTACCTCGGAGTTCGTGCTGGTGGCCATACCGCTGTTCGTGCTGATGAGCGAGATCGTCAACGTTTCCGGGGTGGGCCGCGACCTGTTTGAAAGCGTCGACAAGTGGCTGGGACGCCTGCCCGGCGGCATCGCCATCAGTGCCATCGTCGCCGGCGCGATCTTCGGTGCGGTCAGCGGCACCGCCGTCGGCGTCGCGGCAGTCATCGGTAGCGTCGCCATCCCGGAGATGCTCAAGCGCCACTACAGTCCCGAAATGGCCACCGGCACCGTCGCCGCCAGTTCGGGGCTCGGCATGATCATTCCTCCGAGCCTGCCGCTGATCATGTATGGCGTGGTCACCGAAACCTCGATCGCCGAGCTGTTTTCCCACGCCATTGTGCCGGGGCTGGTGATCACCGCGCTGTTCGCCTCTTACGTCTGCGTCGTCCAGGGCCTGTCAGGCAAACGGGCGCCAACGATCGGTTTTGCCGCCGACCTCGGCTGGATCAGGTCACTGCTCCAGGCCGGCCCGGTCATCGCCCTGATCGTGGTGGTCATCGGCAGCATCTATCACGGCATCGCCACCCCCACCGAAGCGGCCGCCATTGGCGTCGGCGGCGCACTGATCATTGCCCTCGGGCGCAGGGGCCTGACGCGAAAGAGCCTGACCACAGCGCTGATCAAGGCCACCCGCACCAGTTGCATGCTGCTCGCTATCCTGGCCTCGGCGATGCTGTTCAGCTATGCGCTGAGCAACGCCCAGCTACCCCAGCAGCTTGCCAGAGTGGTGGTGGAGGCCGAACTCGGCGCCTGGACCTTCTTCCTGCTGGTCATGCTGATGCTGTTCGTTCTCGGCACCCTGCTCGATGCCATCTCGTTGGTCATCATCGCCGTGCCCATCGTCTTTCCTGCGATCCTCGCCTACGGCTTCGACCCCGTCTGGTTTGGCGTGGTGGTGATGGTCAACATGTGCTTCGCGGTGATCACACCCCCCATCGGCCTGTGCCTCTACGTGGTCAGGGACTGTGTCGAGGGCATCCGAATCAGTCAGGTGGTGCGCGGCGCCCTGCCGTTCATCGCCCTCTACGTCGTATCCATCGTCATCCTGTGCGTCTTTCCCGAACTGGTCACCGGTCGCTGACCCAGTGATGTCCCGCCCCTTGCGACCGAGCTTACGTCCGAGCTCCGCCGGACCTTCCCAAGAGGACAACAAGATGAAACCCTCCCTCTGCTGTCGTCGCTTCATCTCATCCCTGCCCCCCGCGCCGTCCCCCACCCTGGCCATCGCCCTGACGACGGCCCTGGTGGCGGGGTTGCTCACCACGACCACGACCCAGGCGGCGGAAACCCTGCGTCTGGGCCACTACTTTCCCGCCGAGGACTTCCGCGGGCGTACCACCCAGTACCTGGCCGACCAGCTCGACCCGACACTGCTCGAAATCGACGTCTTCCCCTCGGAATCCCTGGTCAAGGGACGCGACGGTCTGATGGGCACGGCACGCGGCACCGTAGATCTGTACAGCCTGTTCGGCGGCTACGTGGTGGGGACCGTGGGCATGATGAAGATCTTCACCGTGCCGTTTCCGCCCGACTCCCTGGATGACGCCGACGTGCTGGCCTTCGCCAACGACCCGCGCGTGCTCGAACCGCTGGGCGAAGCCTTTGCCGCCTCCCAGGTCAAGCTGCTGGGGTTCATCAACTCCTCCGGGCAGACCACGCTGTTCCTGGCCGAGTCGATCGACGGGCTGGATCAACTCGAAGGTCGCAAGATCCGTGGCGTGGGCGGCTACACCGACCCGGCGCTCGAAGACCTTGGCGCCACCGTGGTGTTCATGAGTGCCGCCGAGCAGTTTCTGCAGCTTCAGACCGGCGGCGTCGATGGCGTGATTACCACCGATTCCTCCTACGTCAATCTCGGACTCTCCGAGGTCGCCCCGGTGGTGCTTGCGAGCTCGATGGTGCGCACGCCCTATCCGCTCATCATGAACCTGCGCAAGTACAATGGACTGAGCCAGGACGCTCGCGACGAACTCCATCGGGCGGTCGAGGCCACCATCGAGTGGTCGAGCGCCAACTTCACCGAGGAGTCCGAACGTCTTCGCCAGGCGGTCGATGAACAGGCCGAGACGGTGTACACCTTCAGCGAGGAGGATCTGGCGCTTGCCGACAGCCTTCGCGACAAGTACCTGTCGGCGTATATCGAGGAGTTCGGCGAGTCCGCCGGTGCACTGGTGGAGGTCTACCGCAGCTATCTCCAGTAATCTCGACCGCGGCATCCGGCAAGACGACGTCCGGGTGCCGCCCTCCGTCCACGTGTCTACTGCAGGGACCGCTCGATGGCATCGCCCACCAGGACCACCGAACACATTCGCCAGCAGCTGGAGGATCGCATCCTGCGGGGCAGCTATCCGCCCGGACACCGGCTGAACGAGCGCGACCTGGCCGCCGAGTTCGCGGTCTCTCGTACTCCCGTCCGCGAGGTCATTCGGATGCTCACCTCCGAGGGCCTGGTCGAACACCGGGCCAACCAGGGCGCCTTCGTCCGGCGCAATTCGCTCAAGGATATTCTCGACATGTTCGAGATGCTGGCGCTGCTGGAGTCCTCCGCCGCCAGGCTCGCCGCGCGTCAGAGCACCGCCGATGACATTCCCCCATTGCTGCAGGCGGCCCAGGAAACCATCGACACCGCGGCAATCACCGCCGAACGTTACACCAGCGCCAACAGGGCCTTCCACGAAGCGATCTATCGCCTGGCCGCCAACGAGACCCTGGCTGGCCAGATCACCGATATCCGACGCAAGATCGAGCCCTATCGCGGGCACATCCACCGCATCGCCGGCATGCGCAGCATGTCGGCCGAGGAGCATCTCGAAATCGTCTCGGCCATCGCCGACAAGCGTGAGGGAGCGGCGGCGGATGTGATGTTTCACCACCTGGACATGCAGCGAGCGGAGTTTTCCGGCTTCGTGTTCTCGCTGACCAAGGCGCTGGCCTAGCCCGCGCCATGGCGGCGACCAACGGCCGGCACCACAGACGACAACGCCCCCGCGGCCAGGCCGCGGGGGCGTTGCTGTGACGGCGTCACGATCACCGCTCGCTCGCGCGAGCGGTGCCGAATCAGTCCTCTTCGGGCTGACTGGGCGCCGTGTGCACGTGGGGCGCAAGCTGCTTGATCAGCGCCTTGAACAGGCGCGGGTTGGCGGCCATCAGGGCGCCTTCGATACGCACCGAGGGCTGGCCATCCGGTGTGCCGATCAGGGCACCGGACTCCTTGAGCAGCAGCGAACCGATGTCTAGGTCCTGCTCCTCGACTCCCAGCACGAAGGCGGCGTCGGCACGACCGGCGGCCAGACGGGCCATGTCGAGCAGGCCACAGGCGCTGGCTTGAAGCTGTTCGGCCTGGGGGCCGAGCTGCTGCACCAGGGTCAGGTAGGTCGGCAGAAAACGCGAGCGCAGGTAGGTATCGGGAAGCCCCAGCGACAGGCGGGCGCCAGCGGCGCTCTTGATCTTGGACACACGCAGACGCTTGCCATTGAGCTGGGCGCCACGGCCACGGCTGGCAAGGTATTCGTCATCGCTGAAGGGGCAGATCACCACCGCGTGCTCCGGACGGCCCTTGATCAGACATACCACGGACAGGGCGAACTCAGGGGACGCCACACTCAGGTTCGAGTAACCGTGGAAGGGTTCGATGCGCCACAGGATATCCGCGCCTTCGCCTTCACCGGCACGGTGGGGCGTGTAGCGACCGACGACCCCGTGCTGGGGATAACCGCGGGTCAGCTGGCGGGTAATCAGGGATTCGGCGTTGCGAGCGGTGTCCTCGAGCAGACGGTCGAGGTTGTGCTCGTCGTGGGCATTCTCGATTCGTTCGCGAATGCGCAGAAACTGTTCGCCGGCGCTGCGGGCAGCGCGCAGGGCGTACTGGACCATCGGATGCATGATCGGGCCTTGGGAGTCGGTGGTGTTAAAGAACGGAGTCGACGTGGGTAACTGACTCGGCGCGAATCCTAGCAGACCACGGGCATGAATGCCACGCACTTCGCCCCAGCGCGCATCTACCCATGCTAGACTGGCGCCCCTGGCGCTGCCGACCGGTCCGCCATCAGCGCCCTTGCATCGGTCATTGAATAGACCACTGCACCAACCACCGCATCAACCCGCCGCGTCGTTACAGGATCTTCCATGCTCGAGCGCATTCGCATCGTTCTCATCGGCACCAGCCACCCCGGCAATATCGGCGCCACCGCCCGCGCCATGCACAATATGGGACTCGCCGATCTGGCCCTGGTCGCACCACGCTGCGAGGTCATCACCGCCGACAGTGTGTCCCGCGCCTCCGGAGCGGACGCCCTGGTCCACGACGCTCGGGTGGTCGACAGCCTCGAGCAGGCGGTCACCGACTGCACCCTGGTGGTGGGAGCCAGCGCGCGCTCGCGCACCTTACCCTGGCCGATGATCACCCCGCGTGAGCTGGGCGAGCGTCTGCCCGCCGAACTGGCCACGCCCGAGGCCCGCATCGCGCTGGTGTTCGGCCGCGAAGACAGCGGCCTGTCCAACGCCGAACTGCAACGCTGCCACGCCCACGTCCACATCCCCACCAATCCCGACTTCAGCTCGCTGAACCTGGCCGCGGCGGTGCAGGTGCTGGCCTACGAATGCCGCCTTGCCTGGCTGGCCCAGCCCCAGACCCAGACCCAGAATAAGCCAGGCCCGGCACAGGACGATGAGGAAGAAGCGCAGCCACTGGCCAGCCACGAGGAGCTGGAGCACTATTTCGCTCATCTGGAACGCGCGCTGATCACCATCGGCTTCCACGACCCGGCGAAGCCTCGCCAATTGATGGCCAGGCTGCGCCGAGTGACCCTGCGCTCGCGCCCCGAACGCATGGAGCTCAACATCCTGCGTGGCATCCTCAGCGCCACCGAGAAGGCCGCAGGCGGCCAGGCGCTGGGCGCCCGCGAAAGCGAGCCGGAATTACAGCGAGAACATGACACGCACCAGGGCCAGAAGCCGGCCCAGGACTAGCCCAAACCAACAGCAGAACCAACAGCAGGATCAGCGCCAGGCCGGCGGCTCTGGAGCGACACGGCGTCCACCTTCGAGCCGCTGAGCTGCACCAGATCACTGACTCGACAGGTGGCAGGCTTGAATGGCCCACCACCAGCCCCCACTATGATTCTCTTGACCGACTCAGGGACCGCCGCATGTTTCAACGCCTACGCGAAGACATCAACAGCGTATTTGCCAGGGATCCGGCGGCGCGCAACTTTCTTGAAGTCCTGACCAACTATCCTGGCCTTCACGCATTGCTGCTGCACCGGATCTCCCACCAGCTGTGGAAGCGCAATCTCAAATGGATCGCGCGTACCCTGTCGACGCTGGGCCGCTGGTTCACCGGCATCGAGATCCACCCCGGCGCCACCATCGGCCGGCGCTTCTTCATCGACCACGGCATGGGCGTGGTGATCGGCGAGACCACCATCGTCGGCGACGATGTCACCCTCTACCAGGGCGTGACCCTGGGCGGCACCAGCTGGAACAGGGGCAAGCGTCACCCGACCCTGGAGGACGGCGTGATCGTCGGTGCCGGCGCCAAGATTCTCGGCCCCTTCACCGTCGGCGCTGGCGCCAAGGTCGGCTCCAACGCGGTGGTCACCAAGGAAGTCCCGGCCGGCGCCACCGTGGTCGGCATCCCCGGCAAGATCGTCCAGCGCCGCGACCCGGACAGCGACCCGGGCCTCGAGGTCGACCCGGCCCGTCGCGAGGCGATGTGTCAGAAATTCGGCTTCGACGCCTACGGCATGAGCCAGGACATGCCCGACCCGGTGGCCAAGTCGATGCAGGCCATGCTCGACCATATGCACGCGGTGGATGAACGCATCAGCGGCATGTGCAAGACCCTGAGGCAACTGGACCACAGCTACCGCGACGGTCAGATGCCGGAAATTCGCGACGAGGACTTCGCCGAGATACTGGAAGACGTCGACCGCGCCTGTGCGCCGGTGATCGGGCGTGACGCCAACGCCGATATCCTGGGCTCCGACACCTCCACCAGCGGCACCGAAAGCGCCAGCGGCAATGAAGACGTCGGGCCAGGCACCTCCGACCCAGACACCTCCGACCCAGGCACCACCGACAAGGACAGTGCCGGCGGCAGCGAGACGGCCAATGACGCCGAGCACGGGGCCGAGCGGGAAGACGAGGCGACGACGGCACGGCGCCAATAGTTGACCACGACACTCGGTCTTTCCCATAATATCGCTTTGATCCAAGCGTCGTCGGCTACCGACCACGCCCACACTTTCCGGACCGCCGACCCATGTCGGCGTCGAGGGTTCGCCCCATGCGCCTGACCACCAAGGGACGCTACGCTGTCACCGCCATGCTCGACATGGCGGTCAACGCCGACCAGGGCCCGATCTGCCTGGCCGACATCGCTCGGCGTCAGCAGATCTCGCTGTCCTACCTCGAGCAGCTGTTCGCCCGCCTGCGGCGCGCCGGCCTGGTCGACAGCGTGCGCGGGCCAGGCGGTGGCTACCTGCTGGCGGAGCCGGCAGCGTCCATCTCGGTGGCCCGGGTCATCGATGCGGTCAAGGAGTCGGTGGACACCACCCGCTGCGGCGGTCTGTCCGACTGCCAGAAGGGCGACACCTGCCTGACCCATCACCTGTGGTTCGAGCTGTCCGAGCGCATCCAGGACTTCCTCGACGGCGTCACCCTGGGCGAGCTGGCCGAGCGCCAGGAGATCGCCGAGATCGCCGGGCGTCAGCGCCGTCGCCAGCACAACGACGACATTGTGACCTCGGCGCCCTGAGCTAGACTTTCGCCCCTCTGCCCGCCAACGATGACATCGCCATGACTTCACCCGTCTATCTCGACTACGCCGCTACCACCCCGGTCGACCCCCGTGTCGCCGAGGTCATGAGTCGGCACCTGACCCTCGAGGGCACCTTCGCCAACCCGGCGTCGCGCAGCCATATGCCCGGCTGGCTGGCCGAGCAGGCGGTGGAGAACGGCCGGCGCCAGGTCGCCGACCTGATCAAGGCCGACCCGCGAGAGATCGTCTGGACCAGCGGCGCCACCGAGGCGGACAATCTGGCCATTACCGGCTTCCTCAGGGCCAACCGCGACAAGGGCCGCCACCTGGTCACCTCCATCATCGAGCACAAGGCGGTCATCGATACCGCCAAGGCGGCAGAGCGAGAGGGCTTTGACGTCACCTGGCTGACGCCCCAGGCCGACGGAAGCGTCAGCCCTGGCCAGCTGGCCGAGGCCATGCGCCCCGACACCGTGCTGGTATCGCTGATGGCGGTGAACAACGAACTCGGCACCATCAACGACATCCCCGCCCTGGCCGAGGTGGCCCATGACCACGGCGCCATGATCCACGTCGACGCAGCCCAGGCGGTGGGCCGCATCGACCTCGACGTGGGGCGAAGCAAGGTCGACATGATGTCGCTGTCCGGTCACAAGGCCTACGGCCCCAAGGGCATCGGCGCGCTCTATGTGCGGCGTAGCCCCGATCTTCGTCTCGAGGCGCTGATCCATGGCGGCGGCCACGAACGCAGCATGCGTTCCGGCACCCTGGCGACCCACCAGATCGCCGGGATGGGCGAGGCCTTCGCGCTGGCGGCGAACGAAGGCGAGGCCGATCAGGCACGTATCCAGAGCCTGCGGGATCGCCTGGTCGAGGCCATCGCCGATCTCGACGGCGTGCACTGCAACACCCGCCTCGAGGCCTCGGTGCCCAACATCATCAACCTCGGCTTCGAGGGCGTCGACGGCGAGTCGCTGCTGATGGCGCTGCGCGACATCGCCCTGTCGACCGGGTCGGCGTGCAACTCGGCCAGCGTCGAACCGTCCTACGTGCTCCAGGGCATCGGGGTGCCGCGCCGCCTGGCGCTGGCCTCGCTGCGCCTGAGCATCGGACGCTTCACCAGCGAAGACGACATCGACCGCGCAGGCCAGGCCCTGCGCACCGCGCTGATTGGCCTGCGCCAGCGCGCCATGCCGTGAGGCCTGAGCCCCGCGCCATGCCTTGAGACATGCCTTGAGAACATCACCCTTCGACGGGCAGCGCACGACAGAGACAGTTTCGGTGACTGCCGCCCAGGCGGCAGCACCCGACCCAGGAGAATGATATGGCACACCTGAAGATCACCCCCGCCGCGGCCGACCAGATCCGCCGCGTGCTCGACGAGCGAGGCCAGGGGCTTGGACTGCGGGTCTCGGTCAAGCCCAGCGGCTGCTCCGGCTACAGCTACGTCCTCGACTTCGCCGACGACGTCCAGGCCGACGATGCCCTGTTCGAGGAGCACGACGCTCGGGTCTATGTCGCCCCGGAAGCGCTCGAGATGCTCGACGGCAGCGAGGTCGACTACGTCAACGAGGGGCTGAACCGGTTCTTCCGTTTCAACAATCCCAACGTCAAGGACGAGTGCGGCTGCGGCGAGAGCTTTACCGTCTGAATTCGCCGTGATCGCGGCAGAACTCGCCGGCGCAGCGACGAACAATTGTGTTCAAGGCGCCACGAGGACGCTATAATCTGCGCTCTTCGGCGCAACACGCCGCATCGCTTCGTTTTCCCGCGTCGCGCCGCCCCGGTCCCCGGGGCGGCGCGACGCCATCTACCTGGCATCCATGCCCACTTCCTGGGCCCAACTACTGGAGAGTTTCATGGCTACAGAGCGCACTCTGTCCATCATCAAGCCCGACGCCGTCGCCAAGAATGTCATCGGCGAGATCATCACGCGCTTCGAGAAGGCCGAACTGAAGGTCGTCGCCGCCAAGATGGTTCACCTGTCCCAGGAGCAGGCCGAAGGCTTCTACGCCGAGCACAAGGAACGCCCCTTCTTCGGCGACCTGGTGTCCTTCATGACCTCTGGTCCGGTCGTGGTGCAGGTGCTGGAAGGTGACAACGCCATCGCCAAGAACCGCGAGCTGATGGGCGCCACCAACCCGAAGGAAGCCGACGCCGGCACCATCCGCGCCGACTTCGCCTCCTCCATCGACGCCAATGCCGTCCACGGCTCCGACTCCCCCGAGTCCGCCGAGCGCGAAGTGAGCTACTTCTTCGGCGCAGACGAGATCTGCCCGCGCTAAGGGCGTCGGGGTCCGACCCTCGTGATTGCGGCCCCATCGGTGAACGGATGCCCCTGGCATCCGTTCGCTCCTTTCTGCCCACCGACCCGCTGAACCTGCCATGACCACCACCGCTGCTCCCCAACGCGTCAACCTGCTCGGCATGACCCGAGAAGAGATGGAAGCCTTCTTCCTCTCCATCGGTGAGAAGAAGTTCCGTGCCGCCCAGGTGATGAAATGGATTCACCACGAAGGCGTCGACGATTTCGCCGCCATGACCAACCTGTCCAAGGCGCTGCGCGCACGCCTCGAGGAAACCGCCGAGGTACGCGGTCCCAAGGTCGTCTATGAAGGCGCCTCCAAGGACGGGACGCGCAAGTGGGTAGTGGAGGTCGAGGACGGCAGCTACGTCGAAACCGTGCTTATCCCCGCCGACAACGGCAAGCGCCGCACCCTGTGTGTGTCATCCCAGGTCGGCTGCTCGCTGGACTGCAGTTTCTGCTCCACCGGCAAGCAAGGCTTTCAGCGTAACCTCACCAGCGCCGAGATCATCGGCCAGGTATGGGTCGCCTCCAACAGTGGCGGCTCACGCAAGGACAGCGCCAATCGTCCGGTCACCAACGTGGTGATGATGGGCATGGGCGAACCCTTGATGAACTACGACAACGTCGTGCCGGCGATGAAGCTGATGCTCGACGATCAGGGTTACGGCCTGTCGAAACGCCGTGTCACCCTGTCCACCTCCGGGGTGGTACCGATGCTCGACCGCCTGGGCGACGAACTCGACGTCAGCCTGGCGATCTCGCTGCACGCCGCCAATGATGCGCTGCGCAGCGAACTGGTACCGCTCAACCGCAAGTACAACATCCGCTCACTGCTGGACGCCTGCCACCGTTATCTGGCCAAGTGCGACGACACCCGCCAGGTCACCATCGAATACACGGTGATCAAGGACGTCAACGACCAGCAGGAGCATGCCCGTGAACTGGCGGAACTGTTGAAGGAACTGCCCTGCAAGATCAACCTGATCCCCTTCAACCCCTTCCCCCATTCCGGCTACGAGAAGCCCTCCCGCAACCAGGTGATGCGCTTCCAGCGCTGGCTCTACGAACTGGGTCATACCGCGCCGATCCGTTCGACCCGGGGCGATGACATCGACGCCGCCTGCGGCCAGCTGGTAGGACGGGTCAAGGATCGTACGCGTCGTCACGAACGCTACATTCAGTCGATCCAGATCGACGCCGACTGACCCTGCCGTCTTGACTTCATTCCGGCACGGCGCTTTGATATTCGGGCCTTTTCCTGCCCACGGGCGGGTGTCGCCAGACGCCTTCCCGCCACGGCCAAGCAGCGGGAGTACGACAACGCCATGACGTGCCAGGCAGACAGCTCAAGCGCCGGCCTGCGCGGCCTGGTCATCGGACTGGCCATCGCGCTCCCCCTGACGCTGACGCTTGCCGGCTGCGCCGTCGCCGTGCCCCAGTCCGACGAGTCCCCCGCCGTCGCCTATCGCAACCTCGGCGAAGCCTACCTGCGCCAGGGCAACCTTCCCCGCGCCACGGCGGCACTCGATCGCGCCGTCTCGCTCGATCCCGATGACGCCGCCGCGCTGCAGGCCCTGGCACTGATTCACCAACGCCAGGGGGAAGCGGCGCTGGCGGACGAGTTCTTTCGACGCGCCCTCGATGAAGACCCGAACTTCACCCGGGCACGCAACAATTACGCCGCCTTCCTGTATGATCGGGGGCAAACCGGTGAGGCCTGCGAGCAGCTTGAACAGGCCAGTCACGATATACACTATGCCCACCGGGCCCAGCTGTTTGCCAACCTGGGACGCTGCCGGTGGGAACTCGGCGAGGTCGAGACGGCCAGGGCGGCGCTGGAGCGATCCCAACGCATCGACTCGAGCCTGCCCGCGAGCCACTTGACCCTCGCCGAACTGGAATACGCACAGGGCAACCTTATGCGCGCCCGATCACAGCTGGATCGCTTCGTGAGCCAGGCGGGATGGACCACCGCCGCCAGGCAGCTTGCCGCTAGCCTGGGAGACGCCGACACCGGCGCCCGGACATCGGCCGAACCCGACCAGCCTTCACGCGCGCTTTGATCACTGTTTACACGATGAAGGAAGCTCAGCCATGAGCGACAGTCAGTACACCGACTCCGAGGTCTCCTTGTCCAAAACGCCCTCCGGGGACGCCTCTCCCGGCGCCTTGCTGTGCCATGAACGAGAGAGCCAGGGGCTGACCCGCGAGGAAGTCGGGGCAGCCCTCAACCTCCGTCCCGCCGTGATCGAGGGGCTGGAGATCGACAACTACGATGAAGTGCCGGTGGTGACCTACCGACGCGGCTACCTGCGCAGCTACGCCCAGTTGCTCGGCGTCGATGTCGGCCGGGTGATGGCGCTGTATGAAGCGCGCATGGGCAACGAGGAAGTCGAGCGCAAGGTCACCCCGGTGTACATCAACAAGCCCCCCTCGCGCCTGGGCGCCTGGCTGTTTCGGCTGATGACCCTGGTGGTCATCGCCGGCCTGATCGGGCTGACCCTGATGTGGTGGCAGAGCCGTGGTGGCAGCGAGCCGCCCGAGGTCAGCGACAACGGCCCGGTCTCGGTGGACACCATCGACGGCAACGCCGCGGTCAGCGACGAGGGCACCGAGGGCGACGACAACCTGCCCCCGCTGCCCGCCGAGGACAGCGAGATGGGACTGGTCGATGGCGAGCAGGCCTCCGCCGACAGCGCTGCAGAAAGCGCCGGCGCCGAGCCTGGCGCCTCGACGCCGAGCACCGTGGCGGCCACCGAAGCGGCTGCCGCCGAAGCCAGCGAGCCCGCTGACGACAGCGCCAACGACAGCACCGACCAGGCTGCAAGCGCTGGTGCCGACGACGCCAGCGCCGAGCAGACAGCTAGCGCCGACGATGCACAGGGCACCGAGGATGAGGGCGCCGCCGAGGCCGCGCCGGCTGCCGACAGCCGTCGTATCCTCAAGCTGACCTTCAACGAGCAGTCCTGGACCGAGATCTTCGACAGCACCAATACCCGTGTCTTCGTCGGCCTGCAGTCACCGGGCACCGAAGCCACCGTGGAGGGCGAGCCGCCCTTCCGCATGACTGTCGGCAACGCCACCGGCGTGGAGTTGTTGTGGGGCGGAGAAACCGTCGACCTGCAACAGCGTGCCGGCAGAAACAATGTCGCCCGCTTTACCCTGGGAGAGTGATTGATCGCCATGCATTCGCACTCACCGATCAAAAGACGCCAGTCACGCCAGATTCATGTCGGTTCGGTACCGGTCGGGGGCGACGCTCCCATCTCGGTGCAGAGCATGACCAACACCGACACCCTGGACGTCGAGGCCACCCTTGGCCAGATTCGTGCCCTCGAACAGGCCGGCGCCGATATCGTGCGCGTCTCGGTGCCGACCATGGACGCCGCCGAGGCCTTCGGTCGCATCAAGCAGGGCACCCAGGTGCCGCTGGTGGCCGACATCCACTTCGACTACCGCATCGCCCTGCGCGTGGCTGAGCTCGGCGTCGACTGCCTGCGCATCAACCCCGGCAATATCGGCCGTGAAGACCGCGTCCAGGCGGTGGTCTCCGCCGCCCGTGACAACGGTATCCCGATCCGTATCGGCGTCAACGCCGGCTCGCTGGAGAAGGACCTGCAGAAGAAGTACGGGGAACCGACGCCGGCGGCCCTGGTCGAATCGGCGATGCGCCATATCGATCACCTGGATCGCCTCGACTTTCCCGACTTCAAGGTCAGCGTCAAGGCCTCCGACGTGTTCATGGCGGTGGCCGCCTACCGTGACCTGGCCTCACGCATCGAGCAGCCGCTGCACCTGGGTATCACCGAGGCAGGCGGTCTGCGTTCGGGCACCGTCAAGTCCTCCATCGGCCTTGGCATGCTGCTGATGGACGGTATCGGCGACACCATCCGGGTATCGCTGGCAGCGGATCCGGTCGAAGAGGTCAAGGTCGGCTTTGACATGCTCAAGAGCCTGCGCCTGCGGGCCAAGGGTATCAACTTCATCGCCTGCCCAAGCTGTTCGCGTCAGAACTTCGACGTCATCAGCACCATGAACGCCCTCGAAGAGCGCCTCGAGGATGTGATGACGCCGCTGGACGTGGCCGTCATCGGCTGCGTGGTCAACGGCCCCGGCGAGGCCAAGGAAGCCGATCTGGGTCTGACCGGCGGCACCCCGGCCAACCTCGTCTACATCGACGGCAAGCCCGCCAGCAAACTGCGCAATGACCACCTGGTCGACGATCTCGAGGCGCTGATTCGCCAGAAGGTCGCCGAGAAGGAAGCGACAGAACGCGACGTCATCGCTCGCCTGTAACGCTCTCGCCCGGTGAGGCCGGGCGAGGGCCGTGACTACGGCGAGACCAAGGAGCAAGTTTTGAGCAAGAAGATCCAGGCCATCCGTGGCATGAATGACCTGTTGCCCGACGCCTCGCCGGTGTGGCAGTACTTCGAGTCCCAGGTTCAGGCGCTGATGAAGCGCTACGGCTACAACGAGATCCGTACCCCTATCGTCGAGCAGACGGCCCTGTTCGCCCGCTCGATCGGCGAGGTCACCGACATCGTCGAGAAGGAGATGTACACCTTCGAGGACCGCAACGGCGACAGCCTGACCCTGCGCCCCGAGGGCACCGCCAGCGCGGTTCGCGCGGCGATGGAACATGGCCTTCTGTACAACCAGACCCAGCGGCTGTGGTACACCGGCCCGATGTTCCGCCACGAGCGCCCGCAGAAGGGCCGCTACCGTCAGTTCCATCAGGTCGGGGTCGAGACCTACGGCCTGGAAGGCCCGGACATCGACGCCGAAGTCATCCTGCTGTCGGCGCGTCTGTGGAAGCAGCTCGGCCTGTTTGATCACGTCACCCTGGAGCTCAATTCGCTGGGCTCCAATGAGGCGCGCGCGGCCTACCGCGACACCCTGGTGGCCTACTTCGAGCAGCACCGCGAGGTCCTCGACGAGGACTCGCTGCGCCGCCTGACCAGCAACCCGCTGCGTATCCTCGACTCGAAGAATCCGGCCATGGCCGAGATGCTGAGCCAGGCGCCCCAGCTGATGGATCACCTGGATCAGGAGTCCCGCGAGCACTTCGAGGCGCTGACCGCGCGCCTCGACGCCGCCGGCATCGACTACGTGATCAACCCGCGCCTGGTGCGCGGGCTCGACTACTACTGCCGCACCGTGTTCGAGTGGACCACCGACGCCCTCGGCAGCCAGGGCACCGTGTGCGCCGGCGGACGCTACGACGGCCTGGTCGAGCAGCTCGGCGGCAAGCCGACCCCGGCGGTGGGCTTCGCCATGGGCATCGAGCGTCTGATCCTGCTGCTCGAGACCCTGGACATCGTGCCGCAGGAGGCCCGCGCCCCGCTCGACGCCTACGTGCTGGGCATGGACGCCAGCACCGACGGCGACGCCATGGCCCTGGCCGAGCGCCTGCGCGATGAACTGCCGGCCCTTGGCGTGCAATTGCACTGTGGCGGCGGCAGCTTCAAGAGCCGCATCAAGAAGGCCGATCGCAGCGGTGCCCGCCTCGCCCTGCTGATCGGCGAAAACGAACGTGAAAACGGCCAGGTGGCGATCAAGTTCCTGCGTGACGACCGCGAACAACGCGTGGTCGAGCAAGCGTCCTTGGCCACCACCCTGACGAGCCTGCTGTCCGAGTGACGGCACGACCATTAGAAGGAGACCGCCCGTGGCGGAGCTGAGAACCGAAGAAGAACAGCTTGAGGCGATCAAGCGCTGGTGGAAGGAAAACGGCACCTCGCTGCTCGCCGGTGCGGTACTGGCCGCCGCTGGCGTGTTCGGCTGGAACGCCTGGCAGGACTACCAGCAGGGGCAGGCCGTGGCCGCCTCCAGCAGCTACCAGCAGCTTCTTGACCTGGCCAGCCGCGACAGCCTCGACGACGGGGCCCTGGCCCAGGCCCAGGGGCTGGTCGACACCCTGCAGGAAGACCACGACGGCACCCTGTACAGCGAGCTTGCGCTGCTGCTCGAGGCCCGCCTGGAGGTCGACGCAGGCGATGTCGAGGGCGCCCGCGAGTCGCTGGAGACCCTCATCGAGGGCAGCGACGATGGTTACCTGACCGGCCTCGCCCGCCTGCGTCTGGCGCGCCTGCAGAGCGCCGAGGGCAACCACGAGACCGCCCTTGCCACCCTCGACGGTGACATCCCCGAGGCCCTGGCCGCCCAGCGCGACAACGTGCGCGGCGACATCTACCACGCCACCGGCCAGCACGACCAGGCCGCCGAGGCCTGGCAGAGCGCCCAGTCACTGGCCGAAGAAAGCGGTCAGCCGCTCTACGGTATCTCGCTCAAGCTCGACGACCTCGGTGATCAGGAGGCCACCCTATGAAGACCCCGTTTAACCGAACCCGGATCGCCCTGGCGACCGCCGTCACCCTGACCGCCCTGCTGACCGGCTGCGCCAGCAAGTCCGAGCCCCAGTATCCGCCCAAGGAGCTCAAGGACTTCGCCGAGTCCACCCGGGTCGAAACCCGCTGGAGCGAAGGCGTGGGCGCAGGCCTGGGTGAGGCCACCTACCCCATCGAACCCGCCCTGGCCGGTTCCACCCTGTTCGCCGCCGACGAGGAAGGCCTGGTCGAGGCGTTCAACACCGCCAACGGCGACACCCAATGGGAAGCCGAACTGGATTCACCGATCTCCAGCGGTATCACCGCAGTGGACGGCGATCTGTTCCTCGCCACCCGCAATGGCGAGGTGGTCGCCCTCGACCAGCGCAATGGCCGGGTCAAGTGGCGTACCCGTGTGCCCAGCGAAGTGCTGGCCGCGCCCCAGCCGACCACCCAGCTGTTGATCGTGCAGGCGGTGGACGGCACCGTGACCGCCCTGGATCGCCTGTCCGGTGACCGCCAGTGGGTGTTCAGCGCCAATATGCCGTCGCTGACCCTGCGCAGCACCGGCACCCCCACCGCCATCGATCAGGTGACCTTCGCCGGCTTTGCCAACGGCCGTCTGTCGATCATCGACAACCGCTCGGGCCAGCAGATCTCCGAGCGCACCATCGCCGTGGCCACCGGCATGAATGACATCGACCGTCTGGTCGACCTGGCCGGCCAGCCGGTGCTGACTCCGGACGGCCGCCTGTTCGTGACCAGCTTCAATGGTCGCCTGGTGGCGCTCAACGCCCAGAGCGGCGAGACCCTGTGGTCGACGCCGTTGTCCAGCTACCACACCCCGGTGCTGGTGGGCGAGACGCTTTACGTGGTCGACGAGGCCAGCCGCCTGATCGCCTTCGACGCCAACAGCGGCAACGAGCTGTGGCGCCTTGAGGACCTCTACGGTCGCTCGGTGACCGCCCCGGCCTTCGCCGACGGCCGCATCGTGCTCGGCGACGCCGAAGGCTATGTGCACTTTATCGACGCCAGCAGCGGACGCCTGGTCGGCCGCACCCATATTGACGGCTCAGGCATCAGCGTGCGCCCTCTCACCGACGGCAAGCGCGTGTACGCCCTGGCCAATGACGGAAGCCTGGAGGCTCTGGACATCCGCCCATGACCCCCGTGATCGCACTGGTCGGCAGGCCCAATGTGGGCAAGTCGACCCTGTTCAACCGCCTGACCCGCTCTCGCGACGCCCTGGTGGCCGATTTCCCCGGCCTCACCCGGGATCGCAAGTACGGCAACGGTATGCTCGGCAACAAGGCCTACACCGTCATCGACACCGGCGGCATCAGCGGTGACGAGGAAGGCATCGACGCGGCCATGGCCGAACAGTCGCTGCAGGCCATCGACGAAGCCGACATCGTGCTGTTCCTGGTGGACGCGCGTGCCGGCCTCAATGTCGCCGACGAGGCCATCGCCAACCACCTGCGGGTCAACCAGAAGAAGACCTGGCTGGTGGTCAACAAGACCGACGGCCTCGAGGAACACTCGGCCATGGCCGACTTCTGGCAGCTCGGTCTCGGCGATCCCCGGCCCATCGCAGCGGCCCACGGCCGTAATGTCACCGCGCTGATCGACGAGGTGCTCTCGCCGTTCCCCGAGCGCGACATGGACATCCCCGCGGACACCGGCAGCAAGGGTATCCGCATCGGTGTCATCGGTCGTCCCAACGTGGGCAAGTCGACCCTGGTCAACCGCCTGCTGGGCGAGGACCGGGTGGTGGTATTCGATGAAGCCGGCACCACCCGCGACGCCATCGAGATCCCCTTCGAGCGTCGCGGCAAGCCCTACGTACTGGTCGATACCGCCGGCGTCCGGCGGCGCAAGAACGTCACCGAGGTGGCCGAGAAGTTCTCGATTATCAAGACCCTGGACGCGATCAAGGAGTGCCACGTCGCGATCATGGTGCTCGATGCCCGCACCGGCCTGGTGGAGCAGGATCTGCACCTGCTCGACTATGTGCTGACCTCGGGCCGCGCGCTGGTACTGGCGGTCAACAAGTGGGACGGCCTGGAAAGCGAGGCCAAGGACAAGATGCGCGCCGAGATCAAGCGCCGTCTGGGCTTCGCCGACTACGCCGAGCTGCACTTCATCTCGGCCTTGCACGGCACCGCCGTGGGCGACCTGTACCCGTCGCTGGAGCGCGCCTTCGCCTCCGCCAACAGCCACTGGTCGACCAACCGTCTGACCACGCTGCTGCAGGACGCCGTCGAGCAGCACCAGCCGCCGATGGTCCACGGCCGCCGGATCAAGCTGCGCATGGCCCACCAGGGCGGCAGCAACCCGCCGATCATCGTGGTCCACGGCAACCAGACCGACAAGCTGCCCGAAGCCTACAAGCGCTACCTGACCAACACCTTCCGCAAGGTGCTCAAGGTCCGAGGCACGCCGATGCGCTTCGAGTTCCGCTCCGGCAAGAACCCCTACGACCGACTGGCCGAAGCCTCCGACAAGGAAAAGGCCAAGAAGCGCGAACTGGGGCGCACCAAGGAGGCGCGCAAGAGCCGCCGCTAAGCGTCACCGGCGTCACTCGCCGCTCTTTCGCCCCTGGTGTTGAACGACAACGAAACGCCCGGTCCCTCGCCAGAGGAACCGGGCGTTTTCGTGCACGCATGCTGCCGGATGTCGAGACCATGCCTCGCTCGCTGCTGAGCCTGGCCTGCAAGCCTGCGGCAGCGCCTCAGGCTTGCTCTGCCAGGCGACGAGCCCCTACCCAGTCCAGCGCAAACTGGTAGGCACAGCGGCCGCTGCGTCCACCTCTCATGGTGGCAAAGCGGGTGGCCGCCACCGGCGCTTCGTCATCCCAGTCCTGCGGCTGGCCCAGGCGCTCGACCCAGTGGCGACAGGTATCGAGATAGGTCTCCCGGTTGAACGGATGAAACGCCAGCCACAACCCGAAGCGGTCGGACAGCGAGATCTTCTCCTCCACCGCATCGCCGTGATGCAGCTCCTCGCCGTCCGGCGTCAGGTGGCTCTGCTGATTGTCGCTCATATGCTCCGGCATCAGGTGGCGCCGGTTGGAGGTGGCGTAGATCAGCACGTTTTCCGGGGGGCCGGTCAGGGTGCCGTCGAGGACACTCTTGAGCGCCTTGTAGGCGTCGTCGGAGCCTTCGAAGGACAGATCATCGCAGTACACCACGAAGCGTGCCGGTTCATGACGCAACTGCTCCACCAGCAGCGGCAGTGCGGCCAGGTCGTGGCGGTCCACCTGGATCAGCCGCAGGCCTTCATCGGCCAGGGTATTGAGCAGCGCGCGCACCATCGACGACTTGCCGCTGCCACGAGAGCCCCACAGCAGCGCGTGATTGGCCGGCAGGCCACGCAGAAAGGCCCGCGTATTGGCCAGCAGCTCGCGCTTCTGGCGCTCCACCCCGACCAGGTCGTCCAGGCTCAGGGCATCCCGAGGCGGCACCGGCACCAGTTGCCCGCCGAGGGCGTGGCGCTGCCACAGCGCAGCGACGTCACGACGCCAGTCCACCGCAGGGCGGGGCTCGGGCAGCCAGGGTTCGACGCGATCGAGAAGGGCCAGCAGGCGCTGGGCGAGTTGAGTGTCCATCGGGGCAGGTGTCCTTGTAACAAATGATGGCCGCCGGTCAGGGTCTGTCGCTGGATAGCGACCGGCCGTGCACTACCTTTGCTGTTGACCCTTCCAGCAGTCCGGGTATCTTGAGGCCAGTTGCCACCGATTCTACACGCTCGGGCTCGACCCCGGCGGATCATGACAAGGAGACCCCCCATGCGCTGGATGAAGGCCGTGGGCGCCTGCGCCCTGATGGTTACCGTTGCTGCCTGTTCCACCTCACCCACTGGTCGCTCCCAGATGCTGTTGCTGGACGAACAGCAGCTCAGCCAGATGGGGGCCCAGGCCTTCGACCAGTACCAGCAGGAGCTGCCCACCGTGAGCGGGCGCCAGCTCGAGTACGTGCAGTGCGTGACCCGCAACGTGGTCCAGGCGCTGCCGGAAGACCAGCGCAATCAGAACTGGCAGGTCAAGGTGTTCGAATCGGAAGACGCCAACGCCTTTGCCCTGCCGGGCGGCTACGTGGGGGTCAACACCGGTCTGCTCGACGTCGCCACCAACCAGGACCAGCTGGCCACCGTCATCGGCCACGAGATCGCCCACGTGCTGGCCCATCACGCCAACGAGCGCGCCTCCACCGAAAGCGCGACCCAGCTTGGCATGTCGGTGGTCGGTACCGCCCTCGGCTCCCAGGGCGTCACCGGCAGCGATCAGTTGATGGCGGCCATGGGCATGGGCGCCCAGTACGGCATCCTGCTGCCGTTCTCGCGCAGTCACGAGAGCGAGGCCGACACCATCGGCCTGCAGCTGATGGCCGACGCCGGCTTCGATCCCCGCGCCAGCGTCCAGCTGTGGCAGAACATGAGCGCCGCCGGCGGCGGCCAGCCGCCGGAGTGGATGTCCACCCACCCGGCACACGGCAACCGTATCGCCGGGCTCGAGGCGGGCATGAACGACGCCATGGCCCGCTACGAGCAAGCCCAGGCCCGCGGCCTGACGCCCAGCTGCAAGGCGCCCTGAACCAGAACGGCCCCTGCCCTGCAGCCTGTCACCAGGCCGCTGACAAGGGGGCATCTATCGCCGAGGCCTCTATTCCTGGAGGCCTCGGCTCCCGTCACTTCCACGCTTCGTTGGTGCCATGAAACTCACCTCCACCAGGCTCGGCCTGATCCTGCTCGTCGTGCCCATTGTGGTGCTGTTGACCCTTTTCTTTGTGGAACTCGGCGATATCCGCCAGTGCGAACTGGTCGACCAGGGCCACTGGAACTACCTGGCCGGCCACTGTGGTGACACCCCTTCGCCCTTCGTTCCCTGGATCGTCCGCAGCCCCTGGCTGGTCAACGGCGGCCTGCTGGTGTCGGTGGTCGGGCTGGGGCTGTGCATGCTGGGGCTCTACCGTCGACGCGGCTGAATCGTGGCGCGCGGCTGGTGACTAACGACCAGGGGCTGACGGCTCCTGACCGACGACATCGACGCCCAACGACAGCGACGCCCAACGACAACGGCGCCCCATGGCAGTGAGCCAGGGGCGCCGTTGTCGTTGCTGCGGATGTGTCCGCGAAAGCGGCTTCAGCCGGCGTCGAGCTCTGCTCGCAGCTTTCGATGCAGCGGGCCGGTGTCCGGCGTGACGCCACGCCAGCGTTCAAAGGCCGCCGCCGCCTGTTCCACCAGCATGCCGAGACCATCGCTGGTGCTCGCCCCTCGCTCGGCCGACCAGGCCAGAAACACCGTCGGCTCGGCGCCGTACATCATGTCGTAGGCGACAGCCCCCTCATTGAAGAGATCCTCCGGCAGCGGCGGCAGGTCCCCGGCAAGGCTTGCGCTGGTGCCGTTGATGACCAGGTCATAGCGCTCGTCGACGGCGTCGTAGCCGCCGCCCAACACGGGGCCCAGGTCGGCGAAATCCCGTGCCAGCGCCTCGGCCTTGGCGGCGGTGCGGTTGGCCAGCCGCAGCGAGGCGGGACGTCGCGACAGCAACGTTTCCAGCGCACCGCGCACCGCGCCTCCGGCGCCCAACACCAGAATACGCGCACCTTCGAGCCTCACTCCCTGACGCTCCAGATCAGCGACCAGACCAGTACCATCGGTATTGTGGCCCTCGACGCTGCCATCGGCCTTGAGCGTCAGGGTGTTGACCGCCCCGGCCCGCTGCGCCTGTTCGCTCAGGCTGTCGCACAGCCGGTAGGCGTCTTCCTTGAACGGCACCGTCACATTGGCGCCGCGCCCGCCCTCGGCAACAAAGGCGCGCCAGGCTCCGCCGAAGTCCTCCAGTGGCGCCTCGATGGCGGTGTATTCCAGCGATTCACCGGTCTGCTCGGCAAAGGTGCTGTGGATCACCGGCGATTTCGAATGCCCCACCGGATTGCCGAACACACAGTAACGATCGTTCATCGGACGGTTAACCTCGCTCTTGACGTTGTCGTATGCCGCATTGTGACCGCTGACGGTCATCGCGCTTGGCTCGAGGCCTCTTCACCAAGCCAGTCCCGGGGCACCAGATAGGCATCCAGCGCCGCCTCGGGAGAGCCGGGCTGCGGCTGGTAGTCGTACTGCCAGCGCGCCAGCGGCGGCATCGACATCAGGATGGACTCGGTGCGACCGCCGCTCTGCAGGCCAAACAGGGTGCCACGGTCCCAGACCAGGTTGAATTCCACGTAGCGACCTCGCCGATACAGCTGGAATTCACGTTCGCGCTCGCCCCAGGAGGTATCGCGACGACGTTCCACGATGGGCAGATAGGCGTTCAGGAAGCCATCCCCTACCGCGCGCTGAAACGCGAAGCAGCGGTCGAAGCCCCCCTCGTTGAGGTCATCGAAGAACAGACCGCCGACACCACGGGTCTCGCCTCGGTGCTTGAGGAAAAAGTAGTCGTCGCACCAGCGCTTGTAGCGGTCGTAGACGTCGTCACCGAACGGCTGGCACAGCTCATGGGCCACCCGGTGCCAGTGACAGGCGTCTTCAAACTGGGGGTAGTAGGGCGTCAGATCGAAGCCGCCGCCGAACCACCATACCGGCGCCTCGCCCTCGGCACTGGCGATGAAGAAGCGCACATTGCCGTGGCTGGTGGGTACGTGGGGATTACGCGGATGCAGCACCCAGGACACCCCCACCGCCTGAAAGCCGCGCCCGGCGAGTTCCGGTCGTGCTGCGGTGGCCGCCGGGGGCAGGGTCGCGCCGTGGACGTGGGAGAAATTGACCCCGCCCTTTTCGAACAGCGCGCCTTCCTCGATGACCCGGGAACGGCCGCCGCCACCTTCCTCACGCACCCAGTCGTCTTCATGGAAGCGCCCTTCGCCGTCGGCCTCGGCCAGGGCCTCGCACAGGCGATCCTGCAATTCCAGCAGGTAGCGTTTGACCTCTTCGAGATTGGGCTCGGACACGTCTGCTCCTGTTGTTAAGTAAAAAGCGATGAGTAAAAACGATGAACAAAAGCGATGCGTAAAAAGGTGCGCCCAGGGCCGGGCCGAGAGGCATGTCAGTGGCGCAGGGTCTCGCGGCTTAGCAGGTCACGGATGGTGCTGGGGCGAGGATTGCCGCCCAGCTCTCCCGGCACGACCGCGTCCAGCTCGTTGCCGAAGATTCGCCGAATGTCCGCTTCACTCATGGCCGGCGCTTCTCCTGCCCGGTTGGCCGAGGTGGACACCAGCGGCCCGCCGAAGGCACGACACAGCGCCTGTACACCGGGATGATCGCTGACCCTCAGCGCCACCTTGTCGTGGCAGCCTCGTACCAGCGACGGGGTGCGACCATTGTCCGGCACCAGCCAGGTGTTGGGGCCCGGCCAGCTGGCGACAAGAGGCGCATGAAGGTCGGCCGGCAATCCTTCGAGCCAGGGAGCAAACTGCTCGATGGTGGCGGCGATCAGGATCACCCCCTTGGCCGGGTCACGGCGCTTCAGGCGCAACAGCCGGGTCAGCGCCTCTTCGTTGTCGGGATCGCAGCCCAGGCCCCAGACGGCCTCGGTGGGATAGGCAATGACACCGCCACGACGCAGGGCGTCGACGACGGGCACGAGGGAGGAATCGGAATCACTCATGGGGTCGTTATCTGAATCGGTACCGAATCGAAAGATCAGGGTAGGGAGTATCGTTGCGCCATGCTAGCACGGCGTCGGGACTTGCGTCGCACGCCGCTGTCGCCGCCGACGTAGGCGATCCGCCCGTTCCCCCACGGCCATGGGCACCCTGTTCGGCCGGGCCTCGTCATCGGGCGGCTAGCCCTTGCCCCCATCCAGGCGCACCCAGCCGCCGGCCACCAACCCGGCCTGTCCTGCGATCTCGAGCAGCGTCAGTTCACGCTGGCAGGCGGCCACATCGCATCCCGCCAGCCCCATCAGATCGTCCACCGCCAACGGGGTGGCGCTCAGCAGATCGAGCAGCTTGCGACCCGGGGAAGGCGCGGGCCTTGCCGTGGAGCGCTCGGAGGCGCTGTCTAGAGGATGATCGACAGGGCTATCTACAGGACCATCTACATGACCATCGGCGGCACCAGCCGCAATGCTCTGCGGGGTCGCGCGTCGCGGCCCCCAGCACGCCAGTTCCTCGAACAGGTCGTCGGGGTGTCTGACCAGGGCGGCGCCCTCGCGGATCAGCCGCAGGCAGCCCCTGGCCTGGGGCGAGTGGATGGAGCCGGGTAGCGCCAATACCTCGCGGCCCTGCTCGCCGGCCAGGCGGGCACTGACCAGCGAACCGCTGTGTTCGGCGGCCTCCACCACCAGCACACCGCAGGACAGCCCGGTGACGATGCGGTTGCGTCGGGGAAAATCCCCCGAGCGTGGCCGCACTCCAGGGGGAGACTCCGCCAGCAGCAGGCCACCGTCGTCGCGCAGGCGCCGATACAGGGCGCCGTGCTGGCCGGGATAGACCACGTCGACGCCGCCGGCCAGCACCGCGATACTGCGCCCCCCGAGATCCAGCGCCGCCGCCTGGGCGGCACCGTCGATGCCGAGCGCCATGCCGCTGACCAGACCCCAGCCGGCCTCCGCCAGCGCCACCGCAAAACTGCGCGCATTGACCAATCCTTCGCGGGTGGGCCG